>JAGVUW010000836.1 GCA_019136035.1 Verrucomicrobiota bacterium
AGCTTGCCCATATCATCGCGAGCGTCATCACCTGCGCCAACGACTTCGAGCAGTATCTCGGGACCATCAGCCCGGCGCAGGTGTTCTCGGCCACGGTCGAGAACAGCCTCAAGGTGGCCCGTGACGCATTCCAGGACGGCTCCATCTATAACTTCTCCGGTATCCTGAATGTCGGCTTTGCCACGGCGGTCGATGCCCTGATGGCGGTGAAGAAGTTCGTCTACGAACGGCAGGAGGTGACGCTCGCCCAGCTCCGGGATATCCTCCGCGACAACTGGAAAGGGCACGAGAAGCTCCGGCTGAGGATTCTCCATGACGGCGACAAGTTCGGCAACGGGGTCGATGCTGTCGACAGGTACGCCGAAGCCATCGCGCGGTTCATCGGGAACTCGATCAACCTGCGGCCGACGGCGCGCGGCGGCATCTATCTGGCCTCGCTGCACACGGCACGCCTGTACATCACGATGGGGGAGAAGACCGGCGCCACCCCGGACGGACGGCTCGCCGGCGAGGAGATGTCGAAGAACGCATCGCCGACCATGGGCATGGATGTCCATGGCGTGACCGCGCTGATCAGGTCGGTCACGCGCCTCGACTCCGCGCTCTTCCCGGGGGACTTCCCGCTCGACGTCATGCTCCATCCGGCGACGGTGCAGGGCGAGGAGGGCCTCGCGGCTATGAGGACCCTGATGGCCGCGTACATGGAGAAGCACGGCATCGCCATCCACTTCAATATCTTCGATGCCGAGACGCTGATCGAGGCGCAGGAGCACCCCGACAAATACCAGGGGCTGCAACTGCGGGTGTGCGGCTGGAACGTCAACTTCACGGAGCTCTGCCGCAAGGAACAGGACATGTACATCCGCCGCGCCCGGAGCATCACCGAGTAGACCACATGCCTGCGCGAGGGGTCCTCTTCGACATCAAGCGGTTTGCCGTGCACGATGGGCCGGGCGTCCGTACCACCCTGTTCCTGAAGGGCTGTCCCCTGCGCTGTCGCTGGTGCCACAACCCGGAGGGCATGGCCGCCGGACCCGAACTCGCCTACTACAGCCAGAAGTGCCGCCATTGCGGCGAGTGCGTCACCGTGTGCCCGCAGGGCGCGCACCGCTGGGTCGACGACGGCCACGTCTACGAGCGCGAGCAGTGCCACGCCTGCGGGCAGTGCGCCGCGGCGTGCCTGGGGCGCGCCCTGAAGGGCTTCGGGCGCGAGGTCTCGGTCGAGGAAGCGAGGCAGATCGTGCTGGAGGATCGGGACTTCTACCGGGATGGCGGCGGGGTGACCGTGTCCGGCGGCGAACCGCTGCTGCAGCCGGGGTTCTGCGCCGCGCTGTTCGCGGTCCTCAAGCGGGACCGAGTGGGCTGTGCCGTGGACACGTCCGGCGCGGTGGCGTGGGAGAGCTTCGAGGCCGTCCTCCCGTACACGGACGTGTTCCTCTATGATGTGAAGCACGTCGACGATGCTCCGCACCGCTGCTGGGTCGGCGCGTCCTGTGAGCGTGCCCTGGGCAACCTGCGGACCCTGTCGACGCGGGAGGCCCCGATCGAGGTCAGGGTCCCGCTGATTCCCGGGTTCAACCTGGACGAACCGAGCCTGCAGGCGATCGGCCGGTTCCTGTCCGGCCTGCGGAACATCGTCGGTGTCCGGCTTCTGCCCTACCATCCGTCATCCTCGAAGTACGAAGCCATCGGGAAGGCCGATCCTATGGCGGGCGCCGAGTTGCCGTCTGCAGAACAGGTGACCGCGGCGACCGACATCATGCGGGGCTTCGGTCTGCGGGTTACCTGAGCGATGACTCGGTCGCGGTCACTGCTCGCCAGACTCGAAAGACTCCGGTGGACTGGGGACAGCCTTGGCGCGGGCTGTGCCCGCAACCCAAGTGGAGCGTGCGTCTGTGCGTCTGTGGGCTGTACGCTGTAGCCAGGAACTTGCCAGGAGAGCACGTTTCTGGCGGATAGTAGCACGAATGGAGAACGCGAATGACTCCCGGGAGGAGATAGAAAGACCCGGGAGACGCGGCGGGTTTTGAAGTGACCGCCAAAGGAGACCCGATGACGCTCTGCGAGACGAGGACCTACTGCAATCCCCTGCCGATCCCTGCTATCCCCCGTGGCACTGACGGCTGGTTTGACCATGAGACCAAGCCCGCGACAGTGGCCGGCCCCGACTACCGCTCGATCTCCGACCCTACGGTGCTCTACCATGGTGGCCGGTGGTACCTGTACCCCAGCTACGGCATGGCCTACGTCAGCGATGACTTCGTCACCTGGAAGCACGTCCCTACCGAACCGCGCTGCATGAAGTACAGCCCGGCGATCATCCCTTGGGACGGCCGCTTCCTGCTGACCGGCTGGGGCTGCCCGCTGTATGTCGGCGATTCGCCGTTGGGGCCGTTCTCGCTGCTGGGTGACTTCGTCCGTCCCGATGGCACCCACTTCAAGCCGACGGATCCGGCGCTGTTCCGGGACGACGACGGCCGGATCTACCTGTATTGGTTCGGCACGCGCTCCACGCCCTACCGACGCATCCACTGCACGCACACCCTGGGCGCCGAGCTGGACCGCAGAGACCCGCGCCGGCTCCTCGGCGAGCCGGTCGTCATCCACGAGATGGCCCCGCAGAGGAACTGGTGGGAGCGCTACGGCCAGTACAACCAGGACACGCGCTTCGGCTGGGTTGAGGGGCAGCACATGCTGAAGGTGGGCGGCCGGTACTACATGATCTACTCCAGTGCCGGCACGCAGTTCGGCAGCTATGCCATGGCCGCCTACAGGTCGGACGAGGGGCCGCTCTCGGGCTTCGTCTGCCAGACGAACAACCCGATCACCTTCAAACGGCACGGACTGGTGAACGGCGCCGGACATGGCTGCATCGAGCGCGGCCCCGGAGGCACGTTCTGGGCGTTCTACACCTGTACCGTCTCCTACGCCCACGTCTTCGAGCGGCGCATCGGCATGGACCTGATCGCGATCAACCACGACGGCGAACTCTGGGCCCCCCACGGTGTCACCGAGACCCCGCAGTACGGCCCGGGGGTGGTGCCGGACGCCGCCACCGGCAGCAACGACCCCGGCCTGTACCCGCTGACGACCTACATGCTCCACAAGGCCACGGCCTCGAGCGCGGTCCCGGGCCGTGATCCGCTCTACGCGCTGGACGAGAGCCCCCTCACGTGGTGGGAACCGCAGCCCGACGACCCGGCGCCGCGGCTGGAGGTCAGCCTGGACGCGCCCTACATCACGGAAGCATGCCGTCTCTTCTGGCGGGATCGCGGCCTGGACTACGACCATGGCGCCGCGCCCGGGCCGTACCGCTACCTCCTCGAGGGGCGGCCGGACAACGGACGGGATGAGTGGGTCACCCTGCTCGACTGCCGCGCCAATGACACGGACTACAACATCGACTACCGGACCTTCCCGCCAGTGGTCTGCGAAGCGGTGCGTCTGACGATCACGGGCTGGCCGGAGGGCCTGCAGCCGCCTGGGGTCATCGGCTTCACCGTGTTCGGCCGGCGCGAGATGACGCTCTGACGGATCCTCCGGCACTGGCAGGTAACGGCCAGTGACGGAAGCTCCGATGTACTGGAGACTTACGGCTCTGCCGGCGATCTCCCGTCGGATATTCCCCGCCCCGGCAAGCCGGTTTGGCGTATCCATCGACGGCCGGCTTCAGGCGGTGCCCTTCCTGCCGGCCGCACGCTGCTGCCCTCCGCTGTGGCGCGGTCTCCAGGCCAGCGTCGGTGCTTGTCCTGAGTCATCGACGAAGCGTTGTCGCGGGAAGAGGGAATTGGACCACGAAAGGCACGAAACGCACGAACGAGAGAACCCTCGGAAAGGTGAGAGCGCGACGACAGTCCGTCCGGCGCCCGGCGTCGTGCCCGTTTCAGGCCTCTCTGGTCCTATCCTCTCCCGTTCGTGTCATTCGTGCTTTTCGTGGTTACTGATCGTCCCGGGATTACCCTGGACCGCCACGACCGGTTGGGCTCAGTCAACGCCGAGCGCCTCGTGCGTCCCGTCCGGACCACTTCCTCCACATCCCCAACCCGCGGCTCCATCGGCCCGTCGCGCTTACGCCTTCAGGCCGCATAGGTCAGCACGCAGGCACGACGTAAGCAGAAAAGACGGGCAGAAATGCAGCCTCTCTCGATTGGCGAGGCCGCGATTACCGCCACACGTCACTGTTCCGCAAAGACATAGGTGCAAACAGCACCGATTCGGTAACCGCACCAGCGTCAGACGGTGTCCGACAGCCCGACCTGGCACCGGAGCACCCCGGTGAGGACAGTGTGTCATGGCACTGAGCCGGGCGCCCCACGTCGCTAGGGGCTCTCTGGAGAGGCTACGGCTACGGACCGCCCCTGGCCGCCCTATCCCTCGCCTCCTTGACCAGCTTCGTAATGTCGGGCTTGGTAGGACGTCTGCCCTGCCCGAAGGCCGTCCTGACTTCGTCGGTGAGTTGCTTCGTCACCTCGTAGGGAAGGCCCGTCGTCTGCTCAAGATTCCGGTCGCCGTAGGGATTCGTCACAGACTTGCCACTGAGCCGGAAGCGCTCCTTGTTGGCGCTGATGTGCTCGATCTCAATGCGCGTGTAGATAGCCGGATCCCGACTCTTCAGATAGACATACGTCGCCTTCGCCGGCTCTCGACCTGCCGTCGTGAGAGCGTGTTCCGGTTGATAGCCGGCGTCCGGCGCTTCGTACAGCAACTGCTCGGATACGAAGATCCCGCCGGTGGGGTTCCCCGGCGACAGGATTACTGCCCATGTCGCATCGTTCGCGTTGAACGTCGCCTTGACTTGGAGGTCTGCCACGCGCGCCGCGTCGTCGCCAGCAGGGCCCGCGACGTTTCTGATCGGGCCACGTTTCACGAAGTCGTAGCCGATTGCCTTGCCGGAGTCGGCGACCGGAACCTGGAACTTCAGAGATACTTCCTGGAGAAGAAACGTCTCGGCTGTGCCCCTCTTGCGCATTCGGTAGATCACCGGTTTTGCCTTTTCAGCATGGTACCTATTGGGCCGGTTGCTCTGGTAGGTGATGTACATGTCAGGCCATTCATCCCGGCATTCCTCGTAGCCCTCTCTGCCGATGGCCGTGACTGAAAGACTGGTGCCTCGGATCGTTCCCGACTCCTTGTCGCCCGGAACAACACCAAAGGACCCGGAGCCATCGGTCACAAGACTCAGCGTAAGGGGCGCCGTCGGCATGATGCTGAACTGAATGACATGGACCTTCACTACCGCCGCACCAACGGGAGCGCCGAACTGGTCAACGACCTTGCCGTAGAACTCAACGACACCTTCATTGCTCTTCGCCTCCCCGACTTTCCTCTGCGCCCATTGCGGCACTTGCTGATCCTGCCCGCCGCAGGACGGTAGGAGGAGGACAAGGCAGCATAGCACGAACATGACGCCCCTCTGGCGTGAGTCTTGCATGGTCATCGGAGCCTCCCATCAGAATCCGCAGTCCTGGAACACCTGCTTCCAGTATCGGCGTTCATCGACCACGTTGGAGCGAACCTGGCGGGGCATTGGGTCAGTCCCAATAATTGCATATAGCGCCGGCTGAGAGGCTCCAAAGGCCTACCCGCAATCCACTGACAAATGCAAATATGAGGACTGACCCTGATCCCCGGACCACCCCGCAAATCGGTGCTGCCGCAAATCGGTTAGCGCAAATCGGTGCCGTGTTCACATAAACTACTAGAGGTAAGTACGTAAGACTAATTGCGACGTCATGCTGCGTGCGTGAACGATGCGGTTTTTGGGGCTGTTTTCGAGTCTGCCGAGCACGTCTCTGCGTCCCGCGGTCCGGGCGGCTCCGCAGTGCCCTGCCTGCTACTGCATGTCTTCCCAGAATCGCCGCCGGGAGCGCTCGGACATGTGCAGCGCATAGACGGCGCCGGGGGCATGGACTGCAGTGGCCTGCGCGGACCATTCCGCGGGCGCCAGTTCCTCCACCTGGCGCCGCGCCACTGGCGCCCGGCCACAAGACGGTCCAGAAAAGCGCGCGAGCCGATGGCGGCGGCGGTCGTCCAGACCGCCTCGCGCGCGCGCCACCCCGAGGACACCAGTGCGTCCAGTGTGCGACCATGCCAGTCGGCGAACGCGCTCCACTGGCCGTCGAACTGCAGGCACTCAAGGAGACGCTCGCGGTCAATGACCGGCCTGCCGCATCCGCTGGCGCCGGCAAACTCGCGGCAGCCGCAGCTTTCCCAGTCCTCCGGCCGTGCCGCAGCTCCCGCCCTGACCATGTTCATGTCGATATAGAACAGGCAGCGCGACAGGTGCTGTCCGCTCTCGATCAGGGTTGGGTGGTATCGCCCGCGCCAGAATGCTCCCTCGCGCGCCTTGCGCCGGTTGTAGTCGCGGGCCGCGCAGCCCTGCAGGAAGTGCATGGCTGCCGCAACGTCCTCGCCACGCCGTGCCCAAACAAGCAGGTGGACATGGTTGCAGGTGACCATGTAATCCAGCACTGACACCGGGTACGCGTCGGCCATCTGCCTAAGGCGTCTGAGATAGCTGCGGCGGTCCGTGGCAAACCTCAGCAGAAAGCGCCGTTCCTGGCAGCGGTGCGTAATGTGGTAGCAGGCGGGCTCAGTCAACGCCGAGCGCTTCGTGCGTCCCATAGGCCCCACTCCCTCCGCAGCCCCGATCCGCGGCTCCATCGGCCCGTCACGCTCACACCTTCAGGCCGCATCGGCCGGCACGCAAGCACAACGTAAGCGGAAAAGACGGGCAAGAAATGCAGTGTCTCTCGATTGATGAGGCCGCGGTTTACGCCACATCTCTCTGTTCCGCAAATACATGGGCGAACACGGCACCGATTCGCAGGGAATGGAAGCCCTTGTTGTGCAGGTGTCAATGCCGCCTGCGAGTTTTCTTTGAACTCTCGGTGAGGACGGGCACCTTATTCGGCAGGCCGCCGCCGGCGGCAGACCTGCTCCGGTCCACATGAGGGCGTTGCTATGACCTCCCGCGAACGCGTCGCTGCCACACTGCAGCACCGCCAGGCCGACCGCGTCCCGATCGCCGAGATGTGGATCGACCCCAGGGTTGTCCGCGCGATCGTGCCCGATGCCCGGGATGCCAATGACCTCGTCGCCCACCTCGACCTGGACATGGTCACCGTGCTCACCATGATCTACGAGCCCGACGAGGTCGAGTGGGTCGACCGCGCCAACGGCCTCTTCCGCGACAAGTGGGGCGCCCTGCAGCACCTCACCCAGGAGGCCATTCCCGTGCCGACGCTGCCGGCGCGCATCGAGACCGACGACGACCTGGCGCGCTACACGCCGCCGGATCCGGCCCGCTCACCGGTGATCGAGAAGGTCCGACGGCTGCGGGCGCGCTTTCCGGACAAGGCCGTGGCGGTCGTCGGCGAGTCCGGCTGGGCCCCGGCGGCATTCCTGCGTGGCGGCATCGAGAATCTGTTCATGGATCTGGCCCTGCGCCCGCAGTTCGCCAAGGCGCTCATGGGCATCGGCGCGGCCTACTACGCCGAGCTGTTCCCCATGGCCATCGCCGCCGGCGCCGACGTGGTCTTCCTCGGCGATGACTACTCCGACAAGACCGGCCCGATGATGTCGCCGGCGATGTTCGAGGAGCTCATCCTGCCGCATGACGCCGCCGTGGTGGCCGCGATCAAGAACGCCGGCGCCTTCTGCATCAAGCACACCGATGGCGACATCCGCAAGATCATGGACTGGCTGGTCGGCACCGGCCTGGACGCCCTCGGCCCGCTCGAGGACGTGCCCGGCATGGAGATGGACCGTATCTTCGAACGCTACCCCGGGCGCATCACGGTCATGGGCAACCTGAACGTCGACCTGCTCAGTCGCGGCACCGTCGAGCAGGTCGAAGCCGCCACCAGGACGCTTTTGCGCGAGGTCTCGGCCAAGGGCCCGCACATCATGTCCAGCGGCAACACCATTGCCTCGAGCGTGCGTCCCGAGAACTACCTGGCTATGGTGCGGACGGCGCAGGAGTACGGGCGCTACCCGATCGGCTGCTGACCAGGGTGATCCTTGGCGCGGGCTGTGCCCGCAACCCAAGGAGGGCGTGCGTCTGTGCGTCTGTGGGCTGTACGTCTGTAGCCAGGACCTTGCCAGCAAAGCAAGTTCTGGCGGATAGCAGCACGGAGGCTTCCCGAGATGAAACGGCTGACCGACAAGATTGCGATCATCACCGGCGCGGGACGCGGCATTGGCCTGGCTGGTGCGAGGGCTTTCGTGCGCGAGGGCGCCAAGGTCGTCATTGCCGAGGTCAACGACGACCTCGGCCGCCAGGCCGAGGCGGCGCTGCGCGCGGCCGGCGGCGAGGCGACCTTCGTGCCGACCGATGTCGCGAACAGCGCCAGCGTGCAGGCGCTGATGAGGCGCACGAACGAGCTCTACGGCGGCCTCCATGTCCTCTACAACAACGCCTCGGTCTTCCTGAACCGGCAGGACGGGCCCGTGACCGAGCTGGCCGAGGAGACCTGGGCCAGGGTTCTGGCCGTCAACCTGCACAGCATCTTCCTGTGCTGCAAGTACGGCATACCCCTGATGGCGACGAGTGGCGGGGGCTCGATCATCAACACCGGCTCCAGCGCCAGTGTCATGGGCATCCCCGGCTGTGATGCCTACACCGCCACCAAGGGCGCCACCGTGTCGCTGACCCGCTCGATGGCCGTCGAGTATGGGAAGAAGGGCATCCGCGTCAACTGCATCTGCCCGGCTGGCATCGCCACCGAGATGGTCAAGGCGAGCAGCCTGGACGACCCGGCCTTCGACGCGGCGTACTTCTTCAAGCGCGCGCCGCTCGGGCGTCTCGGCGAGCCCGAGGAGGTCGCCAACCTCGCCGTGTTCCTGGCCTCGGACGAATCGAGTTACGTCACCGGCGCCATCCTCCGCGCCGATGGCGGCACCACGGTCACGCCGATCAGTTGAGGCAGATCCCGGGCAGAGCTCCCAGGGAAGGCAGCCCCTCCCTCCGTTCCTTGTCCTGGTCCTAGTCCTGGTCCTAGTCCTCCGGTCCGGGGCAGCCGATCGACGAGGATAACGACAAGGATCACGACGACGATGGGCAGCCCCTCCCTCCGTTCCTAGTCTTGATCCTAGTCCTGATCCTAGTCCGCCGGTCCGGGGCAGCCGATCGACGAGGATAACGACAAGGATCACGACGACGATGGGCGGCCCCTCCCTCCGTTCCTAGTCTTGATCCTAGTCCTGATCCTAGTCCTCCCGTCCGAGCTTGCGCTGGACAACGACAACGACAAGGACAACGACAACGACAACGACAAGGATCACGACGAAGACGGGCAGCCCCTGCCTCCGTTCCTAGTCTTGATCCTAGTCCTGATCCTAGTCTTCCGGTCTGGGCTTGCGCTGGACGAGGATCACGACAAGGATCACGACGAAGACGGGCGGCCCCTGCTTCCGTTCCTAGTCTTGATCCTAGTCTTGCGGGAGGGTTCCTCCCCGGCGTGGCGTTGGCCGGCCCTTGGCGGGGGGGCGTGGCGGGGCTACAGTGGCGTGCATGTGCCACACTCGCCGGCGGGGACCATGATCGAGCGCATTGAGCGATTCTTCAGCATTGACAGCCCGCTTCGGCGTGCCCCGGAGGTCGGCGGCCGTCCTTACGAGCATCGTCCGCAGCAGCAGGCCATGGCTCTGGCGGTGGCGCGGCAGTTGCAGGCCGGCCGGAGTCTCTGTGTCGAAGCGCCCACCGGGGTTGGCAAGACCTTCGCCTACCTGGTCCCGGCGATCCTGCACGCCGTGGGCGGTGCCGGTCCGGTGGTGGTCAGCACGCACACGATCAGCCTGCAGGAGCAGCTCCTGAAGAAGGACGTCCCCGTCCTGTCGGCGCTGCTGGGTGTGGACTTCACCGCGGCCTTGGCGAAGGGCCGCTCCAACTACGTCTGTTTGCGGCGGCTGCAGGCCATGGCCGAGGTCGAGGCGGCGCGTTTTGGGGCACCGGCGCTGGCGGCGCAGCTCGAGTCTCTCTGGCGGTGGGTGGGGAGCACCCCGACCGGCTGTCTGGGCGATCTCGGCTTCGAGCCCTCGCGGCAGATCTGGGAGGCGGTCTGCTGCGAGCGCGGCAATTGTCTGAACGCGAAATGTCCACACTTCCGGCAGTGCTTCCTGATGCGGGCTCGCGGGCAGTTGCAGCGGGCGCACCTGATTCTGGCGAATCACGCCCTGTTCTTCAGCGATCTGGCGATGAAGCGCCAGGGCGGCACGGGCGACGGCGGCGTCCTGCCGGCGTACGGCGCGGTGGTCCTCGACGAGGCGCACCTGGTCGAGGACTGCGCCGCCGAGCACCTCGGCCTCCAGGCCGGGTCCTTTGCCATACGGCGCTGCCTGCGGCGGCTCTACCAGGCCGACCTCGATCGCGGCCTGCTCGCCGATGGACCGTGGGCCGAGGCGCGCCAGGCGGTGACACGCGCCGCAGAGGCCAGCGAGCTGTTCTTCCGGCGCGTCGCCGAGTGGCTTGAGCCGCAGGCGCAGGGGCCGTTGCGCTACACCGTTCCCGGGCATCTCCCGAACTACCTCGACGGCCCGCTCCTTAAGGTCGTGCAGGCCGCCTCCGGGGTGGCACAGAGCCTCGCCGGCGATCCCGAGAGCGAGGCCGCGTCGCGTGAGCTGTCGGCGCTTGGCGAGGACCTTGAGAGCCAGCGGCTGACCCTGCGGCGGTTTCTCGATATGGAGGCCGCCGAGCATGTGTACTGGTTCGAGCGCCATGGCCGGGAGCAGCGCGAGGTCCTCTTCAAGGCCGTGCCGGTGCACGTCGGGGCGCTCCTCGGTGAGAGCCTCTTCCAGGAAGGCCTGCCGGTGATCCTGACCAGCGCCACCCTGGCCATACGCGGTCGCATGGACTACTACCTCGGCCGCGTCGGCGCCGGGGGCGTCGAGAGCCTGGTGCTGGACAGCCCGTTCGACTTCCAGTCACAGGTGACCCTCTACATCGCCCGCGGCCTGCCCGACCCGAACGACCTGGAGGCCTTCCTGCCGGCCGCGGCCGACCGCCTGCGGCACTACCTTCGTCTGACGCGCGGCAGCGCCTTCGTGCTCTTCACCAGCCATGCCATGATGCGCCGCCTGGCGGCCGAGCTGGCCGACTTCTGTGCCGAGGAGAAGTTCCCTCTGCTGGTCCAGGGCGAGAGTCTGCCGCGGTCGCAGATGCTCGAGGCATTCCGGCGCGACATCGGCAGCGTCCTCTTCGGCACCGCGAGTTTCTGGACGGGCGTGGATGTCCCCGGTGACGCCCTGCGCAATGTGATCATGGTGCGTCTGCCGTTCAGTGTTCCCGACCACCCGCTGGTGGCGGCGCGTCAGGAGGCCATCGAGCGGCGTGGCGGCCGGTCCTTTACCGAGTACGCGTTGCCGGAGGCCATCCTGCGCTTCCGACAGGGCTTCGGGCGGCTGATACGCAGCCGCACCGACAGCGGCGTGGTGGTGGTTCTCGACCGGCGCCTGAGCGCATCGAGCTATGGCAAGGCCTTCATCCAGTCGGTGCCCGAGTGCCGCGTGGTGCTCGAGTGACGCCGGCCGGGGGCGGTGCGGCGGAGTCAACGGAGGCGCGGCCTCCACGAGGCGGACCATGAAGCTGATCATGTTCTCGAAGACGCTGAAAGAGGCCACGCCGGCTGAGCTGGTACGGCGAGCCCAGGAGTGGGGCCTGGACGGCTATGACCTCTGCGTGCGGCCGGGCTACACGGTCAACCCCGACAACGCCGCCGTCGAGCTGCCGCGCCTGGCCTCGCGCTGTCGTGCCGCCGGCCTGGACATCCCGATGGTCACCGGCAACTTCGACCTTCTCGAGCCCGAGCATCCCACCGCCGAGCCCCTGCTGCGGGCGATGGACGAGGCCGACATCCGGCTGCTCAAGCTGGGGTACTTCCGCTACGACCCGCGCCAGCATGACTACATGGCCGAAGTCGAGCGCATCCGCGCCGCCTTCGGGCGCTGGGAAAGCCTGGCGCGCCGCTACCGCGTGCGCATCTGCTACCACACCCACAGCGACCGCTGCATGGGCCTCAACGCCTGCGGCCTGGCGACACTCCTGGCCGGCTTCGATCCGGCGCTGGTCGGGGCCTATGTCGACCCGGCGCACCTGGCGGTCGAGGGCGAGGCCTTCGCCACCGCTCTCGGCATCCTGCGGCCCTGGCTGAGCCTGGTGGCGGTCAAGGACGTGCTCCTGAATCGCGTCGAGAAGAATGGGCATGGCGCTCTGCAGCGGCACTGGGTCGTGGCCGGGGCCGGTGTGGTGGACTGGACGGACGTCTTCGACGGCCTGGCGCGGGAGCGTTACGACGGGCCGGTGTCGGTGCACTGCGAGTTCGAGGTGCCGGCGGCGGAGTTCGCGGCGACGGTCCAGCGCGAGATCGCCTTCTTCAGGCGCTTCGTGCCGGCGGCGCGCTGAGGCGCCGTCCGGATGCGGCACCCCGCGCGACGGAGCGAGGCGCGGTCCCGCAGCGCAGCGAGCGGTGGGCCGATCGCGGGGCGAGCCAAGGGAGTCGTCGAGAGCATGAACACCATTCGTGAACCTGCCCGGGATGTACCGGTGATCGGTGATTGGGACGTCGTCGTCTGCGGCGGCGGCCCGGCCGGCGTGGCCGCGGCGGTGTCGGCGGCCCGCGCCGGGGCGCGCGTGCACCTGGTCGAGCTGTACGGCTCGCTGGGCGGCATCTGGACGACCGGGCTGCTGGCCTGGTTCCTCGACCACGCCAACAAGGGCGGCCTGATGGCCGAGATCATCCGGCGCCTCGAGGCCCGCGGCGCTCGTGCCCATGACAGCCGCGGCGAGGGTACGAATGCTTTCGACGGCGAGGAGGTCCGCATCCTCCTCGACGAACTCTGCCTCGAGGCGGGCGTCGGCCTGCAGCTCTACAGCCGCGTCGCGGCGGCGCGGGTGGAGGCCGGGCGCCTGCGGCAGGTCGTGGTCGAGTCGCCCTCGGGCCGCGAGGCCCTCTCGGCACGGCAGTTCATCGATGCCACCGGCAATGGCGACCTCGGCGCCCTGGCCGGCTGCGGTTTCGACCTCGGCCACCCCGAGACCGGCGCCCTGCAGCCGATGAGCCTGATCGGGCTCCTCGGCGGGCTGCGCCTCGAGGAGGTCTCCGGCTTCGTGCGCCAGCCCGGCGAGGCCTGGGCAGCCGCGAAGGACCGCCTGCGCGAGGCCATGGAGCGCGGCGGCCACTCGCCGTCGTACGGCAAGCCGTCGCTGTTTCCGGTGCGCGACGACCTCTTCCTTCTGATGGCCAACCACGAGTACGGCGTCAAGGGCATCGACGTCCGCGACCTGACGGCGGCGACGCTGCGGGGGCGTCGGGAACTCCATGACCTGGTCAACGGCCTGCGGCGCCTCGGCGGGCCATGGTCGCGGCTGCGCCTGCTGGCCACCAGCGCCCAGATCGGGGTGCGCGAGGGCCGACGCCTGCATGGACGCTACACGGTCACCCTCGACGACATGGTCGCCGGACGCCGCCATGAGGACGCGGTGTGCCAAGTCGCCTTCGGCCTGGATGTGCACGCGACCAACCCCAGTGCCGGCAAGGGCATCGAGCCGCACCCGGTCCGCACGCAGCCCTACGACATTCCGCTTCGGGCCCTCCAGGCCCGCGATGTCGAGGGCCTCTGGATGGCCGGACGCTGCATCAGCGGCGACTTCCTGGCGCACTCCAGCTACCGCGTCACCGGCAACGCTGTCGCTATGGGCGAGGCGGCGGGTCGCGCCGCCGCCAAGGCGGCAGAGTCGGCCGCGGTCTAGCCTGGCAGGTCACGGCCAGTGACGGAAGATCCGTCAGGGCGCCGTGGTCAGGCGGACATGCTTGTACGGATGGTGATCCAGGAGGGTGGGGTGCCAGCCCTGGACCGAGGGCTGGATGAGCATGGTCCGCACGTAGAAGTAGACCGGTGCCACGGGCATCTCGTCGACGAGGATGGCCTCGGCCTGCCCGAACAGCTCGTGCCGGCGGGCCGTGTCGGTGGTGCGCGCGGCCGCCTCGACGGCGCGGTCGTAGTCGGCGTTGCTCCAGCCGGTGCGGTTGTTGCCGCCGTCGGTCAGCCACATGTCCAGGAAGCTGTTCGGGTCGTTGTAGTCGCCGATCCAACTGCCGCGCGCGATCTGGTAGTCGCCGCGGCGCAGGCTGTCGAGGTAGACCTTCCACTCCTGATTGACGAGGGTGACCTCGACGCCCAGGGCGCTCTTCCACATCTGCTGCACGGCCTCGGCCAGGACGCGATGCTGTTCGCTGGTGTTGTAGAGAAGCTCCAGGGGCGGGAAACCCTTGCCCTCGGGGTAGCCGGCCTCGGTGAGGAGCCGACGCGCCTCGGCCGCGTCGCCGCTGAGGCGTGCCGGCGAGGTGTAGCCGCCGGTGTTGGGCGGGGTGATGTGCAGGGCCGGCGACTGACCGCCGCGCAGGACGAAGGCGGTGAGCTGCTCGCGCTCGATGCACAGGGACAGGGCCCGGCGTACGCGCGCGTCGTCGAGGGGCTTGATCCGCGTGTTGAAGCGGTAGAAGTAGACCCCGAGATACGGGTCGACGCGCAGGGGCGAGGGATCCTGACGGCGGTAGTGGTCCAGGCGGTGCAGGGGGACGGTGTTGGTGACGTGCAGCTTGCCCTCGCGAAAGGCGCGCTCCTCGGTGTCGGCACTGTCGATGGGCAGGAAGTCGATGCCGTCGAGCTGCACGGTGGCCGCGTCCCAGTAGTGCGGGTTGGGCCGCACCGACAGGACGCGGTTGATGTCCCAGCGCTCGAGTGCGAACGGGCCGTTGCCGACCCAGTGCTCCGGGCGCGTCCAGGGGGTATGGCGCTGGTCGATGCGGCCGTGGCGCTCGATCGTGCCCGGGTGGACCGGCAGCCAGGAGGTGTGGTTCAGGAGCTGCAGGAAGTACGGCGTCGGGTGCTCGAGGGTCAGGACCAGAGTCCGCTCGGCGCTGGCCGTGGCTCCGACGAGGGCCGGATCAGTGATGGCGCCGGTGTTATACGCGCGCGCGTTCTTAAGTGGATAGAGCATGTAGGCATACTCGGCCGCCAGGGCCGGCGCCAGCATACGCCGGAACGAAAAGACGAAGTCAGCCGCCAGGACCGGGTCGCCGTTGGACCAGCGGGCGCTGTCGCGCAGGTGGAAGGTATAGGTGCAGCCGTCGTCGGCGACCTCCCAGCGCTCAGCCACGCCGGGTACCGGCTCGAGGGTCTGCGGGTCCTCTGACACGAGGCCCTCCAGGAGGGCCATGAGGACATTGTGCTCGGCCACCCCGGTGACCAGGTGCGGGTCGAGGCTCTTCGGCTCGGCGCCATTGCCCAGGCGCAGGATGCGGCTCGGCGCGCCGCCCGCCGCGCCCTCCGCCGCCGGCCGCGCCGGACCGCAGCCGACGGCCAGGCTCCAGGCCAGCAGGGCCACGCCCAGCGCCAGGCTGAGCGGCGAGCGCGACGATGCGATCGACGCGGCCTTCGACACGGCGGCAACGGCCTGACAACGGGATGGGTGGCGGTTCATCGTGGGGCGCTCTCCCGCTCGGGATGGCATGGACGACCTGCTGGCATGACGGCCGGTACCCTAGCGCCAAGCCCCCCCGCCGACAAGACCCCGCGACCCGTGTCGAAGGCGTCGGGGCCGCGCGGACGCGGCCTCCGGCTCGGGACACGGACAGGCACTGACGAACACGGACCGACACGGACGGGTCCTGCCGGCTTCGGCGTCGGGCGTCAGGTGTCGGGGGTCGGAGGTTGGGCGTTGAGCGTTGGGCGTTGGGCGTTGAGCGTTGGGCGTTGGGTGTTGGGCGTTGGGTGTTGGGCGTTGGGTGTTGGGCGTTGAGCGTTGGGCGTTGAGCGTTGGGCGTTGAGCGTTGGGC
>JAGVUW010000308.1 GCA_019136035.1 Verrucomicrobiota bacterium
GTGCCGACATCCTGCCGCTGGCGTCGCTCTTCGCCGCGAAGTACGGCGGCGGCCGCCAGCGCCTGTCGCCGGCGGTGTCGGCGCATCTGGTGGGCTATGGCTGGCCGGGGACTGTGCGCGAGCTCCAGAATGCCATGGAGCGGGCCGTGCTCATGGCCCGCGGCGGCCTGATCCTCCCCGAGCATCTGCCCCACCGCGTCCTCGGCGGCGGCGCCGCCGCCACCGCCGCCATGCCGGCCGCCGACCCCGAGGCCGCCGGACGGCTGCAGCAGGTCGAGGCCATGCTCATCCTGCAGACGCTGAGGCAGCATGCCTTCAATCGTACCGCGACCGCCAAGGCCCTCGGTATCAGCCGGCGGGCTCTGATCTACAAGCTGCGCCGTCTCGAGGAGGCCGGTCATGCGATTCACCCGTAGCCGGCGCCGGTGAGCCCGCTCGGCTCGCGCGACCTCGGCTCGCGCGACCTACTTGCGGCGCCGGTGAGCCCGCAGTGCGGAGCGACGGGCGAAGGAACGTACGCCGCCCTATAGTGCGGCGCAGGTGGATCGTGAGCGCCGCGATGGGCTTCGCGTGTGATTCGCGCCAGGGGGTCCGAGAGGAGAACGCCATGTCACGCCCGATTGTCGAGATGACCTGCATCGCCCCGACCGTCAGCGCCCTGCTGGGCCTGCCGGCGCCGTCCTCCTGCCGCGGTGCGCCGATTGCCGAGATCGTCGCCGGCGGCCCGGCTGAGCGCGTCGCCATCGTGGCGCCCGATGCCCTGGGCGAGTATGCCTGGGGGCTGTGGCAATCCGCGATGCCCTTCATGCAGTCGCTGCACGCCCGACACAGCCTGACGGTCCGCTCGGTGATGCCCTCGATCACCCCGGTGAACTTCGCCGCCATGGTCACCGGCACTGACCGCGCCGGGCACGGCATCGGCACGTGGAGGGACGCCTTCGCCTGTGAGACGCTCTTCGATCATCGCCCAGCTTGGCTGCGTCGACGATACCTTCCACGCCCTCGGACCCAGCTCGCCCGACGTGGTACCGATGCTGCGCGGCACCGACGCCCGCTACCGGCGCCTCGCCGACGGCCTGCTCGCAGCGGGCTACGTCATGATCGTCGTCTCCGATCATGGCCAGCACGACGTCCCCAACCCGCCCCCGGGAGGCAAGCGCGGCACCCACGGCACCGACAGCGACCAGGACTGCCTGGTGCCCTGCACCTGGACGCGCTCCTAGCGCCGGGAGCCGGGGAGCGGGAAGCGTGGAGCCGGGAAGCGTGGAGCCGGGAAGCGTGGAGCCGGGAAGCGTGGAGCCGGGAAGCGTGGAGCCGGGAAGCGTGGAGCCGGGAGCCGGGAGCCGGCCAGGCCCGTCCGTACTACTATCCGCCAGGAACTTGCTTTCCTGGCGAGCTTCTGGCTACAGACGTACAGACGCACAGACGCACAGACGCACGATCCCCCTGGGTTGCGGGCAGAGCCCGCGCCAGGCGGGTTCGTGTCCGTCGGTGTTCGTCCGTGTCCCGAGCCCCAGGGCCGCGGCCTCGCGGCCCCGGGACCGCCCGGCCCCCGGGCCGCGCCGGGGCAGGGCAGGCATGGGAGCGCCTGGATCGGGCCGATCGGGCGGACCCGGCAGGAATCCGCGTAGCGAGGCGTTGCGCCGGGGTGCTGTCGCCGCTATGCTTTACGACGGCTTCCGGGAGGGTTTCCTCCCGGGGGTGTGACGTAGCCCACTTGGCAGGGAACCATCGCGCATGTCAGACAGTGTTGCCAGACCGGCTTCAGACGATGGGACCGCCGGCCGCGATCTCGGCCGGGTTGACCACCTGCGCCTCCGTGAGCTGCTGGGCCACGGCCCGCTGGGGTCGGTGTACCTGGCTGTGGACAGCGTCGCGGACCGCCTCCTGGCGGTGAAGGTCCTGCCGTCGGCGCTGTCGGGAGAAGGTCCCGAGGCCGATCGGCTGCGCCAGGCCTTGTTGCCGGCGGCGCGTTTCAGCCACCCGCGTGTGGCGGCGCTCCGGCATCTCCACACGACCTGGGAGGCCGATGACGGAGCCCGTGCGCTCGGGATTCGGAAGGGCCTCCTGCTCCTCCTCAGCGACTACATCGCGGGCCAGGATCTCGGGCGGTGGCTTCAGGCCCACGCCGGCGATGCCGGCCGCACGGCGGCGCTGCTGGGCTGGTTTGCCGAGGTGGCCGAGGCCCTGGATGCAGCGCATGCCCACGGGCTGGCCCACGGCGCGGTGTCGCCGGGTAATCTCCGTATTGGCGACGACGGCCATGCGCATCTGACGGATCTGGCGTCGAGTGCCGAACTGCGGCAGTCGCTGCGCCGTCTGGGTGCGACGCCGGCTGGTGCGGCCACGGCCGGCGAGGCGACACCGGCGGGCGATATGCAGGACCTGGCACGACTCCTGGCCGGCGCCCTGTCCGGTGTGCCGGCGGCCGGCGCCGAGCGGCTGCCTCTGGCGGCCCTCGACGCCCGTGCCAACGCCGCCCTGGCGGGGGCGCTGGCGGCGGATCCGGCCCGTCGTCCGGGGTCCTGTCGGGCGCTGGTCGAGGCGTGCCGCGCCGGCCTCGTGCCGACCGCGGTG
>JAGVUW010000134.1 GCA_019136035.1 Verrucomicrobiota bacterium
CGCCTCCGTGAGGGGGAAGTCCGAGAGCATCTTGATCTCGGCCAGGTCCTCCGTGTCATAGGGCATCGGGAAGACCTTGCGCACGCCGCGCGGATAGAGGACCACGCTGGTGGGAGCGTGGCGGCCCTTGATGTCGAATCGCATGTGTCACCTCGCTTTGGGGCATGAAAAAGGCCGCTCGGTGGCGGCCTGGGGGGCGGTGTTGTCGACCGGTTCTAGGTCGGGTTCTTGTGGTCGAACCGCACGTCGACGATGCGGCAGAATCGCTTGATCTCCGGCTCGTGGTTCCCGTCCATGACGTTCGCGATCCAAGAGCGGAAGTGGACGCCTGACACAGTCAGGTGTTTGTTGTAGAAGCAGGACCGCACGGCATTGGCGAGAGCTACGGCCCCAGCGTACGAGTCATCCCAACAGGCGAGTTGGTACCGCGGCCGCCAGTACTCGGCCACTTCGGTCTCCGAGCCACTGATGAGCTGATAGACGATCGCAGGCACACCGGCGCCCTGTGGGATTACAGGAGTGTGAACGTCGGTTGAAGCGATGATGGCCATGACTCCGGCGTCGGCGGCGATTTGGGCCACCATGCCCTCTTCCATCGTGCTCACGTCAGCTCCCTCTTGAGTACGTGGGCCATGGTCTTGATCGCTTCATCCACTTTGCTGTCCAGGGCCGGACGCAAGAACGGCCGGGCGGCCATCTTGATTGTTCCGGTCTCGAGGAAGCGTCCATAGAAGTGAGCCTTGCCCGGGCCGACCCTGACCTTACAGGTGGTCGGCGTGCTCTTCACTACCTGAACCAGGATGTTGTCGGCCAGGTGCCCGGCGTCGGTCTCATAGGCTCGGCGGGGCGCGAGTGTTCGTGCTTCATCACGGACCACCTCCGCACCGGCCGTGGTGGCCTCCTCCAACGCACTCTTGACCTTGGCCTGTAGCATCCTGATACGGGCTCGCAGCAACTCCTCACCATGTAGGGTGGCGGTTATCACAGCAGCTCCTTGCACATCAGCACCATCTCGATATCGCGCTCCTGGGAGTTGAGCACCGATAGGATCTGAAATTCGCGGGTGCCGAAGTAGAGGTGCATCTCGGACGTGAGGCCGGCCAAATACCGGATGGTGATCTTGTGCGTCACCTCCGATTGCATCTGTTGGGCCACCATAAGCTCCCGCCCCGCGAGAGGCTCCACGGCTCCCCAGACGGTCGCGAAGGTGGCCTCCGCCTCGATCGTGCCAGCAAAGCTGTCCTTGGAGGTCGTGACGGTCTTCAGCGTCAACCGGTGCCTGAGTGTACCGGCCTGCATCAGAAGCTCCACACCTTGAAGGGCGCACAGAGCGAGCTGACGCCGAACGGGACATGCTGCAGACCGTTCGCGTACTTGGCGTCGCCCGCCGCTTCACGGTTCTCATACCAATGCCCGACTAGAAGCAACATCGCCTGTTTCAGTTGGACAGGCACTTGGGCGGCGGTTCCGTAGCCCGCCTTGAACTCTACCGTGATGGGCGCAGCGGGTCGCAGCGTTTCAGTGGGCCAACTCTTGCCGTATGCGAGTACGATTGCACCGACGGGCTGATAGGGGTTGAGCACCGGAGGCGTAGCGGCGTGTTCCACATCGTATTCGGCCGCGGCCATGGTGTGTGTGGCGCCGGCTGAGTCGACGTACGTGACGGAGACGATCTCCTGCAGCGGCGGCTTCGGTATGACGATCCGGCTACCGCTTGGCCAGGTGTCCATCAGCATCTGCCAGGTCTGCGTCACCAGGGCGCGACCAGTGCGGACCTCGATCTCCTGCCGGGCGGCCGTGATGAGGGCCTCGAGCAGGCCGACGTCTTCGGTGGTAAAGATGCGCGAGTGCTCCTGGGCCTGCGTGACGTCCACAGGCTCTGAGGTTGGTGCGGTCTTGAGGTGAAGCCCCGCGCCTTGATAGTTCATCTGCGCAGTCCTTTCAGACTAGGCATCACCGCGCGCTCGGGGGCGCGCAGGGTCGCGGTCTCGGGGCCGAGGTACTGAGCGCGGCCGGACGTCACCAGACGCCCGGCCTGCTCAGCGGTTACCTGTACGACCTTGCCGGTCTTTGTCAGGCGGACCAGCATTACCTGGCCTGCACGACCCGGATGTAGTCGACCTGGACGTTGCGGGCAGCCGCGGCGCCGGTCTTGACAGCAATAACCGGGCTCAGCTCCTCTCCGGACGGGAAGGTGGCCGCTGATGTGGTCGCCACCGTCGCGCTCGCTACCCGATCGATATAGAACGTCACGGTCGACTCACCGTCGAAGTAGAACCCGAAGGTGTGCCAGTCGTCGGCGTTCACGGCCACGGCGGCGATCTCCTGCTCAGCCTGGCCAGACTTCTTCCAGGCCACGTCCCACGCAGCGGGGGCGTCCGTCTTGTAGCGGAAGCCGATGTAGTCCTTGTCCGCCGGTACGCCGGTGTTGTCCGCCAGGAAGTTCCCGCCCGTGATGGCCCCGGCCTCAGCAAGACCTATGAAAACGGCCTCGTCGGCGTGCTGCAGGGACTTGATCCGGGCCTCAAACCAGACAGCCTTGTCCGAGGAGTCGGTGATCTTGAACGGCTCGCACGTCGGCAGGCCGTACTGGATATAGGTCTCGTTGTTGTCGGTGGCGCCAGTGGCGATGTTGGCCACGCCACCCACCAGGCCGGCCGGGAAGGTCACCGCGCCGGCGGCAGTGTCAGATACATAGGCCCACTCCGTCGGGTTGGCGGTCGTGTCGTCCAACGGAATAGCGAGGAAGTCCTCGCGCATCTCGAAAGCGACGGCCGGGTCGCAGTACATGGCGAGCGAGGGGATACCCTCGGCCAGCGAAGTCCCCGCCGCCGGGGAATACTCGGCGTCGGCGAAGATCATGTTCCGGCCGCGGTTGGCCACGTTTTTCCAGCGAGCAAGGGTTTTCATCAATCACCTCCAGGGTGAACACGGGGCGCCGCACCCTTACGAGCGGCGCCCCGCAGATGGATAAGTGCTAGGCGGTATCGCCCAGACCGTCGGTGACGTTCAGGTCGGCCGCGCCTGCGGTGACCGCCACGCCCGCGACAGTGAGTGTCCCTGCGATGTTCACGGTCATCCCCGCGGGGATGGTGACCACCTGGTTCACCGGGTCGTATTCCAGGAACACGACCCGGGTGGTCTCGTCCACGAGGCAGACAACGCTTCCGCTGCCCTGCCCGCGGTTGACTGTCACGACGCCCATGTCGACTAGTTAGCTAGGACGGTGGGCGGCGGGCAGGACTGGTAGCGCATCTGACACACGACGTTGATCTGGATCATGTCGGTGTTCGGGAGCACGCCGGTCACCAGCCGGATGCAGTCGTAGGGGACGCCGGCGCCGGTCAGGCCCAGCTCGGCCGGGTCGATCTCGAAGATCACCTTCTTGGGGTTGGCGTCGGCGGTCGTGGTGTAGTTCACCGCGTCGGCCTGGCGCACCAGAGCGTCCGAGGTCGCGGTGTCGTCGTTCACCCAGATGGGGACGGCGGTCACCAGCACGGCGTTGGCGCTCGGGGTGACGTCCGGGCAACGCTGCGGAGTGAGCAGCAGCGCGGCCCCGCCCACGGGGTTGAAGTTGACCTCGATCCACGCCTTGTGGACGTTCTTGAGGCACACCACGTCGGAGGTGACGGCCCCGGGCACGCCGATCTGAGGAGCGGCGACCTGGACGGTCTTCACTTCGTTAGGGTAGGAAAACATCTTGTGTCACCTCCTCTTATCGAGCCGCGAGGGTAACGAACGGGGACAGGGCGTTGGCGCCCTTGAACGGCGTGAGGGTGGTGCCCCAGATGGGCTGACCGTCCACCCGCTGGATGAAGCGGAAGATGCCCTCGTCGTTCAGGAAGCGCACGTGGATGCTGTAGGCCTGGTCGATGCCGCCCTTCTCAGCAAGCACGTACTGGCTGAGGTCGAGCAGCATGATGTCGCCCACGTCTCCCAGGGCGGACGCCTGCTCGATGGCCTCCACGGGACGCCCAAACAGCGTGCCGTAGGGCGAGGAGCTCGCGCCTCCCGGGGGCAGGTAGACCGGCGCGCCGCCCACACCCAGGGTCAGGCCCATGGTGTAGAGCTGCGGCTCGATCGCCTGGTTGATGTACCAGCTGGCCCTCTTGCGCGACGGGGCGTGCATCTGCGCCCACATCTTGACCAGGTTCTCGTACACGACGGTGTCCGCGCCCTGGCCCGCCTCGGCGGCCACGGTCACGAGCGCCCCGGAGTTGAGCACACCCAGGGGCATGCCGGCGCCGGTACCCTCGATGATCGCGTCGTCAAGCATGAAGGCCAGCTCCTCGCCGGCGGCCTGGGAGACCACCGACTCAAGAGCGGCCGTGTCGGCCAGCAGCTCGTCGGTCGAGTAGACCAGAGCGCCCAGCTTCTTGAGGGACAGCTCGATCCGGCGGAACTTGGGGGCCGAAGGGGTGAGAGCGCCGGCCTCTGCCAGCCAGTAGCCGCGCACGCCGCCCCACCTCGAGCCGTTGGCCCGGGAGGTCTCGTCCACGCCGTTGATCTTCACGCCGTTGGAGGCGGAAGAGATCGGGATGCGGCGGCACCTGCCGGCCAGGATGGCGCTGTCGTGCTGGATCTTCAGCAGCTCGGACTGGAAGTCCTTCTGCACGAGGAACCCGCCGTCGGCGGCGACGGTCTCCCCCAGTCCGGTGGGAGCGCGCATCTCAAGGCGCGGGTCCAGGTGGCCACGGGCGGCGTCCACCACGGCGCGGAGCTGCTCGCCGAAGCTAGCGAAGCGCTTCTGGCCGTCGGGCGGGTTGTGGTCGTCGAGGTCCGGCTCATGCGGCTGCGGAGCGCGCCGGATGGTCGCCTCCAGCTCCTGCAGGTCTTCCTCGCGCTTGAGGTCCGCCCGCTTGGACTGGATGTCGGCCCAGCGCCGGTCGTACTCCTGCTGCTCCTCGGCGGTCAGGGTGCGCTTCTCGGCTGAGGCTTTGTCGACCATGGCGCGCGCCTGCTCGATGAGCGCGGTTATCTCCCGCCTCATCTCGTTCAGGTCCAACATGATTCCACCTCCTTGGTGGGATCGGGGCACAAAAAAGGCGGCCCCCTCGGGCCGCCTCCTAGCGGTTGCGCTATGTGCCAGGTTCTACGGGTTGCTCACCTCTCGCAGCGCTTGTTCCAACTCCAGCCCACGGTACAGGTTTTCGAGGGGAACCTGTCCCTCACCCGCATCCGGGGTTTCGCCTCCGCGACCTTCGGCTAGGAGTTTCTGTAGGGAACGCAGAGCCACGTCGGTCTGCGGGTAAGCCGGATCTGCGACGACGGACACGTCGCCGCCGTCCAGGTTGAGCGTGTACAGCGTGCGCTCGTCGATGTCGCCCTCGGTGTTCCAGCGCTCGTCCTCCACCCAAAAGGCGAAGCTCATCTGCGACAGGTCGCCGCGCTCGATCTTGGGGATGATCCTCATCGCGTCGGGGTCGCGCGGATCCAGCGGGGCCCGGATGCCCAGGCCTACCTCATCGGGAGTGAGAGTGAGCGTGCCGGAGGTGGTCCGCGCCAGAGGCAGACCGTCATGGTCGACCTTCAGCTTGACGTCGGGGCCGTCCGCCAGGGTCCGGTCAAAGGCCCCCGGCAGGATGCGCTCGCGGAACTTGCCGCGCGGGCCGCCCCAGGGGATGACGCGCGACCACTCGTTGAACACCGCGGCATGGCCGACAAGAACGGGACGCCCGTCGGCGTCGACGTCCATCCGGCACTCGCGCAATGGGAAGGTGCGAAGCTCTAGATCCATGTCTACCTCCTACGCAGCCACGACGCTGCAATCGCAGCCGCCATGGATCGGCGGATGATGAAAGTCAGTGCTGAAGCTCATCCAGTTGTCCGGGTTGTCAGGGTCTTGTAGGTGGTCGCCCTTGTAGGCGAACGCGCCCTCGATGCCTACCACACGGCCGTTCAGGTACGTGCAATACGGGCAGTTATCCCCGAAGGTCTGCCAGCGGATATGCGTGATGCCCTCGGACTTCCAGGTTTCGCGCGCGACTGCGTTGGCTAGGCGGTGCGCTTCCCAGCGCGCGTCCTGCTCGGGCCGGGCGTCCCACGCGTCCAGATCCTTCTCCAGCAGGTAGAGCGGGTCCAGGTCGGGGTCCTTGCCCATGACGGCCATGATGTCGGCCATGCTCATGCCGGCGTGGCGATCGACGTACTGGCGCACGTAGTCACGCAGGAACCCGCCCAGCTCGTCGGTCATGCCCACCGCCCCGGCCACCTCGAGGGCCGCCTCCCGCTGGATGCTCTCGGCCAGCACGGTGTACAGGCCCCACAGCTCGTTGCCGGTGACGTCGTTCTCCCGCAGGGTGAAGTAGTACTTGCGGGCCCAGTCGATGAAGGTGTCGAGCGATCGCTTGGCGCCGGCCAGATGCTTCCCGGCCCCCTTGAGGATGTCGTTGCGCTCCTTGACGATCTGCCGCTTCATTACCGTCTCGAACAGCGGTCGGTGTACTTCGGCCAACCGTCGCCGCGACTCAGCCCCGCGGTGCGCGGCCGCCCGCTCCTCCGGGCCGCTTGCGCTGTCGCGCTTGGGCGCCGGCTCGCCCCCTTGGGGCACGGCCCCCACGCTGGTCGCCGGCACCATGTTGAGCGGCACCAGGTACTCGTCGCCGCCCTCCACGGGGTCCATGTTCTCCCGCTCGCGGATGTCGTTGGTGGACAGGAACCCCCACTGCTTGCCCACGGCGTAGGCGTCGTACCGGCTTTTGATGTCGCCCCGCAGCAGGCCCTCCATGTTGTGCTCCGCCAGCAGGCGCGTGCGCTCGTTGGGGCCAAAGACCTTCAGGGCGATAGCCTGCTCCCAGCGCACGCACCAGGGCCGGATGGTCTCGGTGACGTGCTCGATGGCCTGCTGCTCGATGTTGGAGAAGGTGGCGTCCTTGAGGTCGCCCACCTTGTGGGGCTGCATGCGGAACCACCGGCACATCTCCCGCACCTGGTGCTCCCGGGTCCTCAGGAACTCGATGTCCTCGCCGGGGAAGCCCACCTCGTGGACTTTGGTGCCCTCCTCCAGGATGGCCACCTTGTGGGCGTTCTCCACGCCCTGGTGGCGTTCGGCCCAGGACGCCTTCAGCCGCTCGTAGGCGGTATCGCTCATGGCGCCCGGGCCTGGGTGCTCGAGCACCATGCCGGGCCGGGCGTTGTTGGCGAACAGCTTGGCGCCGAACTGCTCAGCCGCCAGCCCCAGGCTGATGGAGTCGCGGGCCAGGGAGATGATGCTGTAGCCCCGTAGGCCGTCGAAGCCGGGGCCGGCCACGTGCAGGATCTCCTCCGGCAGGTACTGACGCTTGCCGGCGTCGAACTGGTACTCGTAGGCGATCCGGCCGCTGGGCGTGCGGACGATCTCCATGCGATCGGGGCGCAACGGCCAGAAGGCCGCGATCCGGCCGGTGCCGCCTTCGAACTCGATCCAGGAGTAGCCGTTGCCCCAGCGCACCGCGTGCCGGGTCATGGCCTCGCGCCAGCCCATGGAGGTCATGTACGGGTTGGGCTGGTCATGCAGCAGCCCGTACCGGTGGTCCCCGGTCGCCCGCCTTTTGGACTTGGGGCCCGTGCGCTCGTAGACCACCAGGGGCAGCGACGCCACGTCCTCGCAGATCACCCGCTCGCAGGCGAAGAAGGCCGAATACTTGACGGCCGTGTAGGCGTCCACCTCCACCCCGGCCGCAGCGACGGCGCCGACCGGGCGGTACCAATAGTCGTCATCGGCCGGGGGAGGCGACCAGCCGGTCGACCGTTTGAAGAGATCCCGTAGTGCCATCAACCTACCTCGCGAATGCCGCGGGTTTCATAGACGCTCTGCTGGTTGGTGTCCCTCATGCGTGCGTCTTCGGCCATGAAGAGGGCCACCATGCCGTCGATCCGCTTGCCTGTCTTGTCACGGGCGGGTTTGACCGGTCGCACGCGATCCGGATCGTCGGTGGGTGATTTCGCCTCCATGCAGTCGGCCATCCACCGCGCGACGGGGTTGGCCCGGTGGCGGTACTCCTTGGCGATGAGCCGGCGCATGAACTCGTTCATGGGAATGGTCATGTGCTGGTAGGTGGTCGACATCTCGTACATCTCGAGGCCGGTCAGCTTCTCGATCTCCTGGCGCACCGGTTCCCCGCACCACTTGTCATAGGCGATCCTGGAGATCGCGAAGCGCTCGTGGTCGGTCTTGATGGCCGCGTACACCTGGTCGTACTCGATGGAGCCGCCCTCACAGACCTCTACCCAGCCCTCGTTGCACCAGATGGCGAACTGGCCTCCGGTGCTCTCCGACAGGAAGCTGACTTTCTCTTCGGGGATCCAGAACCGCCAAAGCACGGTGCCGTCCTCGAAGGTGAGCACCCACGCCGTAAGGTCACTCCTGGCCGAGAGGTCGAGCCCGGCCCAGCAGCGCTTACCTAGCAGCGCCTCTATCCTCCACTCCGGCGTCGGAGCGACCTCGCCCGCGTTTGCATCCCAGAGTTCCAGCGGGACATAGCGGGTGGTCTGCTGCACCCGCTGGTTCATTTGGAACTGACGGAACCCGTTCTCCTTGCTGGGCTCGTTGTGAGCCTCCAGCGCCTGCTGCCGTAGTTCCTCGCGGCTCTTGAAATCGTCCAGGGCCGGATTCGGCCACTTCCAGTTGCGCTCGTCGAACGGGTCGCAGCTCACCGGCAGGTCCGGGTGCCCTTTGAAGTGCTTGCGTAGTCGCTTGAGCTCGCGGTCGCTCGCCGGCAGTTTCCGCACCCAGGCGAACATTCGTGGGTTTCGCGCCGGGTCGTACATGACGGCCTCGGCCTCGTCGATCATCTCGGCGCCGAACGAGTAGGGTTCGCTGGTCTCGGTCGTGATCGCCATGAAGAGCGGCTGTGTCCGAGCCCCGGCCGCGGTGCGCAGAGCCTCCCACAACGAATCGTCCGGCTGGGAGAGCACCTCGTCTAGGACGAATCCGTGCGGGTTATGCCCAAGCTCGCCGGCGGCGTCGGCGCAGATGACCTCGTAGTAGCTGAACGTCTTCTCGTCGTAGAGCCGGCGGGAGTTCTTGTTGTGCTTGAGGCGTGCTCCCAACTTCGGCGAGAGCTGGGTCATGCGTAGCGCGGGCTCGAAGACCTTACCAGCCTGTTTGGTGTCCTTGGCCGCCCCGTAGACCTCAGCCGCTTCCTCGTCGTCGGCCACGGTGAGCAGGAGCACGTTGCCGGCGATGTATTCGGACTTCCCGTTCTTTCTTCCGACCACGATCACCACGACGCGGTAGCGGCGCACGTAGCGTCGCCATTCGGTCGACCAGATGACCTCGCCGAACACCGGCCGATGGATCTCCATCTCCTGCCAGTCAGTCAGCACGAAGGGTTGGCGTACCATCGGGCCCTTGGTGTGGAGTAGCATCTC
>JAGVUW010000460.1 GCA_019136035.1 Verrucomicrobiota bacterium
GGAGCGACTCGGGCTCGGGCTTGTGCACAACGCAGGAGTTCACGTCGCCCTGGGCGCCCTGCACAAACAGCCCCGTGCTGCCGGGCACCTCGCGCTCGAGGAGGTTCGTCGCCACCCCGCAGTAGTCGCCGTGAATCGCCCGCGTCGCCGCGCAGCAGGTCACCGGGTGGCAGCCGAAGTAGCTGACGAAGCCGCGCCGGCAGCCGTCCTGACCGCGCACCTCCAGGACACGGCAGACCGTGTCGGTGCGCTCGGGATGGGCCGGCCGCCAACTGTCCTGGAGGACCTCCTCCAGGGGCGGCGCGTCGCGGTCGTACTCGCGGTTCAGCCCGATGCCCTCGCAGGGCGCCTCGCCGTAGTACAGGCTGCCTTCGGCGAGGTCCGCCAGGGCCCGCAGCACCGCCTGAGCCAGGCGCGCCGGGAGCGTCTCGCAGTACGGGGGGTCGGCCTCGCCCCAGCCGCGGTACGTCCCCACGGCCGGACCGCTGTGCGTGTGGCTGCAGCACAGCATCAGACACTCCGGCGGCAGGCCGGACTGCTCGTGCACCCGGGCGCGGACCGCATCCGTGATTGCCAGCGGCACCCCGATCAGGTCGCAGGCCAGCACGACGACACGCCTGCCGCCGTGCTCCAGGGCCATCGCACGCGCCCAGAGGCGGTCACGCACCGCGACGCTGTGACGACAGCGGAACGGCCCAAAACCGCACAACTCGACGCCGACACGCGGCGTGATGTCCTGCCGCCCAAAGCCGATGCGCATGGCGTCCTCTCCTTACTCCCAAAGGCAATCGCCCGCCGACATGGCCCGCCCGGAACCGCAATTGGCGGCGCCAGACCGCGCCCGAAACCACCATCGACCGAATCCCGCTGAACGTGGGCCAACATACCCCCCGCCGGCGCCCACGCCAGAGCCGCCGCCGCCCAGCGCCGGGAGGACGCTCCGGCAGAGAGTCGGCGCATCCGGCGACTGCATGCTTCTGGAGAAGACGGAGGAGTGTCCATCATGCCTGGTTTGGTATCGCCCCCGGGCAGATCTCGATGGTGGCCCTGCTCGGGCGGCTCCCCTATCCCAAGGGGATTGAGTCCTCCAGCCCAGGGTTGCGGCATAGCCGCTACCCTGGGTCACGATCCCATCCGGACCATCCAACCCCAAAGGGGTTGCGTCATGGTGCCGATACGCGGGGCCTGGCGATCCGACCGACGCAACCCGCGTTGGGGTTGTGGCCCGTGGCCATGGGCCATCCCAGGGTAGCGGAGGTACCGCAACCCTGGGCTCTGGGACGTAGCCCCCTTGGGGCATCGGGAGGCAGTCTCCGTCGATGACGTTCCACGTTCTCGGGACCGCCGTGCTCCACGCCAGGAGGTACGCACTCGCCGGATGAACCGAAAATCCGCCTGTCGAGGCTGGCGGCGGGTGCAATGGCCGTGTATAGGAGAGGTCGCCGCCGATCGAGGCCGAGGAGGCCCGCCCCTGTCCCGACCGACTGCCGCTGCCCTGCACGTCCGCGTGGCTGGCTCAGAGCTCGAGCCACACCGGGAAAGTCTCGGCGGCGCCATCACCTCCAGCCACACCTGACAGGACCGCCCGTGCCGCCGAACGAACCCAGCAGCGCCACCGCCGCCCGCGACCCCGCCTCCGGCAATACCCCCTCCAGCAGCACCCCCGTCAGCCGCGCCAGACCGGCCGGGCCGGCACTGGTGCACCGCGGCGTCGGCCGCACCCTCGTCGGCATGGCCGTGCCCATGCTCGCGGGCACCTTCGCCATGAATGCCTACAGCATCACCGACACCTGGTTCGTGTCGCAGCTCGGCACCCGGCCCCTGGCCGCCATGAGCTTCACCTTCCCGGTCGTGATGATGATCTCCTGCGTCGCCGGCGGCCTGGGCAACGGCCTGACCATGCTCGTCTCGCATGCCCTCGGCCGCGGCGACCGCACCACCGCCGCCCGGCTGACCACGCACGGCCTCCTGCTCATGGTGGCCGTCACCCTCACCCTCGCCGGCCTCGGCATGGTCTTCATCGGCCCGATCTTCCGACAGCTCGGCGTCGATGACGCCACCCTGCCCCTGGTCGAGCAGTACATGAATATCTGGTTCGCCGGAGCGCTGACCATGTCGCTGCCCCATGTCGGCAACGGCATCCTCATCTCCCTGGGCGACTCGCGGGCGGCCAGCCGGCTGATGGTCCTGGGGACGGTCCTGAATGCCATCCTCGACCCGATCATGATCTTCGGGCTCCTCGGCTTCCCACGCCTGGAAATGCGCGGTGCGGCCCTGGCGACGGTCATCAGTCAGGCGACCTCGGCGGTCTGGCTGCTGACCCTCCTGGCGCGCAAGCATGGCCTGCTGCGCCGGCCGGGCGGCATCGTGCGCGACTGCCTGCCCTCGTGGCGCCGCATCGCGGCGATGGGCTCGCCCTCGATCCTGAGCATGATGCTGATGCCGCTCTCGGCCTCGGTCATCACGCGTCTCCTGGGCGGCTTCGGCCACGAGGCGGTGGCGGCAGCGGGCGCGGCGGGACGCATCGAGATGTTCGCCTTCGTCATCCCGATGGCGCTGGGGATGTCCCTGACGCCCTTCATGAGCCAGAACTTCGGGGCGCACCGCCTCGACCGCATCCGCGAGGCGCTGCGCCTGGCGGTGACCTTCGCCCTCCTCTACGGCGCCCTCATGACGGCGCTCTTCGTCACCCTGGCGCCGTGGATCGCGTCGTGGTTCACCCAGGACCCCAAGGTCGCCGAGATCTTCGTGACCTACACGCGGATCATCGCCTTCGGCTACGGCGCCCTGGAGGTCCAGCGCTATGGCAGCTTCACCCTGAACGGCCTGCACAAGCCGCTCTCGTCGACCGCCATCAGCGTCATCAGGGTGCTGGTCGTGCTGATCCCGCTCTCGACCCTGGGGGTCCACGTCGCCGGCATCCGCGGCCTGTTCGCAGCGCGCCTGATCACCGACCTGTCCTGCGGCACGCTGAGCATCCTCTGGGCCTGGCGGGCAGTCCGGCGCGTCACCGCGGCGCTCGCGCTCAGCGGATCTTCAGGCTCGACGCCTCGTACGTGATCCCAAGGCCGGGGATCTCGACCGCCTTGCGATCGCCCTCGCGGCGGACGCGGCCGCCGATCCAGGCGTCGTAGCCGGCCTGACGCGCCACCCGCAGGCAGTCGTCGGCGTCGGCCTCGGCGACATAGGCGGCGAAGCCGACCCCCATATTGAAGGTCCCGTAGGCCTCGCGCTGGTCCAGTCCGGCGGCGGCAGTGATGGTATCGAACACCGGCTGCGGCGTCGGCACGAACTCGACGCGGTAGACGAACGGCACGTCGAGCCGCATGAGTTTGCGCCAGCCGTGCCCGGTCATGTGGGCCGTGTAGTGCAGTCGGATGCCGGCCTGCTGGCAGGCCGCGACGAAGCGCACGTAGATCACCGACGGGTCGAGGAGGGCCTCGGCGTAGGTGCGGCCGTCGGCGATCGGGGTCAGGTAGCCCTGCGGCAGACGCTCGGCCAGGGCCCGGCACAGGGTCAGGCCGTTGGTCTGTACCCCCGAACTGCCTAGGAACACCATCACATCGCCATCGCCCACATCGCCCTGAATGCGGTGGTGCTTCGGCGTGATCCTGCCGAAGGCCGACCCGCCGAGAATGACCGTCCCAGGCGTGACCATGCCCTTGAGCGTCTGCGTCTCGCCGCCGCTCCAGACCGCACCGGACAGCCGGCAGCCCTCGGCAAAACCCGCCGCCAGGTCGCGGGCACGCACCTCGTCGGCGAGGGTGTCGCTGTCGCCCACCGCGGCGTACATCGCCACCGCGATCGGCAGCGCCCCGACCGCGCAGAGGTCGTTAGTGATCGTGGCGACGTCGTCAATGGCGACCTGCCGGTACAGGCTGCGGCCCGTCTGCGCGTAGAGGGCATCCGCGACCAGGATCTTCGTGCCGAGGGCCTCCTCGACGTGCGCATAGTAGGCGTCGGGACCCTCCATGACGTAGGCGCTCTCGCCGCGAATCCCCGCCGGCTCGCTCAGGCCGTGCGCCGTGAGGTTCCCCGTCGTCGTCGACGCCGCCTTCTGGCAGGCGCGCTTGAAGGTGTCCAGGACGTCGTAGTTGACGCCGGCACTCTGATAGGTCAGCTTGCTCATGGTCAGAACCCCGCCGAGACCGCCGCCGCAGCGCCCAAATCGCGGGGCCGCCAACGCCGTCTCTCGCGCGGTCGACCATAGCACGAAATCGCCCCGGTGCGAGCCGCACCGGGGAGGTTCCAACACTGACGAACTGGAATGCTGGAATGCTGGAATGCTGGAATGCTGGAGGGACGAGGCTGCGGCGAAGTGTCGATGGCACAAGGGAACGCACCGCCGACCCGTCAGCCCCCGATCAGCCGCAGGAAGTTCCCGCTGCACAGGGCCTCGAACTCATCGGCACCGAGCGGCTCGAAACGGGCACCCTCGAGGTAGACGGCCGGGTTGTTCACCGGGTAGTCACTGCCCAGGATGAGCTTGCCCTTCCCGGCGACATCCATGGCGCGGCGGATCATCCCGTAACGGTCGATGCCGGTTCCGGAGATGTCCAGATGCAGATTCGGATGGCGCGCCACCAGCGCGATGCGGCTCAGGAAGGCCTCGCCATCGCCCGGATGCGCCAGGACGATCGGCAGCTCGGGTACGGCCCGGGCGAGGTCCTCCACGACCTCGACACTGCCGCAGTGGACGTTCACCACCATGCCCAGCGCCGCCGCGGTGCGCATGACCGCCAGAGCGCGCGGACTGGCGTACTCATCGCCATAACCGAAGATGTAGCCCACCAGCTCACCGACCCAGCGCACGCCCTCGCCGTGAAGACGCTGGAGCTCGGCACACGACTCCTCCGCGTAGGCAGGATGAATCTGCACCCCGGGGATGTAGAAGCTCGGGAAACGGTCGCGCAAACGCAGCGCGTGGTCGTTCAACTGCCGGACCTGCACGAAGGCGCTGACCGGTGTGCGTGACACCAGAGCCCCGCAGGCGCGGTCCATGCCCGCCCGGCGGAGCGTCTCGACCTGAGCACCGAAGTCACCCGGGGCGACGAACCGGCTGAAGTCGGTTGCCGCATCGACCACAGGATGAATGTGGGCATCAATCACCATGCCAGGCCTCCTCGTGAGCCGACCGCCGGCGCTGCCGGGGTGCCCGCGGCTCCCGCGCGGACACCGCCAACGCCGTGGACTGCCCTCCACCATAGGCCCTCAAGCCGGCGGCACAACCGCGCCATCACGCCGCCGCGGAGCGCGGCGGTCCCTGTGAGGGCTGGCCGAAGCCCGGGGGAGAGGGGTCGAGGAGGCAGGAGGCTGGAGCGGGCGGCGGGAATCGAACCCGCAGCGCTAGCTTGGGAAGCTAGGGTATTACCACTATACGACGCCCGCTCGTCTGGCGTCGAACGTAGAATAACCGCCGCCGGGCTCGATGCAAGCCGTCAGCGTCGGGCCGGCGGCGCTTTTCCGTGCTGACCGCGGCGTCACGGCGCCGCGAAGCCGAGGCGGCGCAGCCGCCGCAGGCCCTGGTCCAGCGGGAAACGCCGGCAGGCCCGCTCGTAGGCCTCCTGAGCCCGCTGACGCTGGTCGATGCTGTCGAGGACCATGACGTAGGTGACATGCAGAGGCGGGAACGGCGCCTCCGGGTAGGCCGTGTGCAGGGCCTCGAGAGTCTTCGCCAGAGCCCGCCGGGCCCGATCGACCGCCGCCTCGTCGCCGTAGTCGTACTGCTCCTCGACGACGCGGTCCATCTCCGACCAGAGACGTTCCTTGTTGTCGATGCCCGGGTTCTCGATGGCCTGGCGCACGGCGCGGTCAAAGACCGCCATGGCCTCGTCAAAGCGGTGTTCGAGGATGTAGTGGTGCGCCAGGTCGCAGTAGTGATGCAGGTTGCCGGGCTCGCGCTCGAGCTGCTGGCGGTAGTACTCTTCGGTCAGGCTCGGCAACTGCACCCGCAGCACCGGCGGCGCCTGCCCCGCCGACAGATCCAGGGCCTGGGTCACCGTCTTGCGGCCCGCCAGCATGAACGACACCTCGTAGGCGCGCGGCTCAAGATCCCGCAGCTCCAGCGGCGTGCGACCGCGGAACTCGCCGTCGACGAAGACATCGGCGCTGTCCGGCTCGCTCTCACAGCGGACCCGTCCGCGGTCCGGCGGCGTCAGCGCCACGCGCCAGACCCCATCGGCGGGCGCCTCACCCGAGTCGACCTCGATCACCTGGTCAATGCAGCCGGGCAGCGACAACCGCAGGACTACCTTGCCGCCGACGGCAGGCAGCGTCATCGGGGTCGTCCCGAGGAGTTCCTCGCCAGACCACACCGAGGCGCCGGGCGGTTCCGACTCGAGCCGGCGCTCCGCCTTCCTGCAGCCGCCGAAGCAGCACAGGGCCAGTAACGCCAGACACACCGCCGCCACAGCGCCGCGGCGGCCGTCCTGCAGATTGTGATGGGGCCGTGCTATCATGGTCCTCTAGGGCTTGTCGTAGGGTGTCTTCGGTGCCGTCATCAGGTGACCCGCGACCGGCGCCGCCGCCAGACCGGGGCCGTCCGTCGAGACCCGGCACTGGGCCACCATGATGCCATTGTCCCAGGTCCAGAGGCCAAAACGGTCACCGCTGAGGGGCTTGGGATCCTCGTAGGTGGCCACCAGCGTGCCGTCGACCCAGAAGCTCAGGCGGTTGCCGGCCTTGCGCAACTTGATGTAGAACCAGCGCCGGTGCGTCGTTGAGTCCCGCGGAATGGCGACGCGGCGGTTCTCGCCGACGATCTCATGGCCGCGGACGATCTGCGAGCCGCGGTCGTCCCAGCCGCCGAAGAGGAAGCTGTAGCCGCTGACCAGGTCGCGGCCATCGGCGCAGAGCACCGCGTTGATGTCGGCGGCGTACTCGTACTTCCTGCCGCGGTTCTGGTCCATCTTCGGCCCGGCGAAGAACTCGACGGTGACATTCTCGCCATGGCGGACCTTGTTCCAGTTGCAGGCCACCCCGCCCCGCTTCACCCCGGAGTAGAACGACCAGCGCGGGTCGCACTGCCAGCGGTTGGTGACCTCCCACACGCCAGTGACCGGGAACCAATCCACGGGAGCCTGCTTGAATGGATACACCGCGACACCGCCGGCACGCAGAGTCACAGCCTCAGCCCACTCCTTCGTGTTGCCACGCCCAAAGCGGCCGATCTCGCACAGGCCGCGCAGGTCATCCGGGAGGAGCTCATTCCAGACCACCTTGCCATTGAGTCGGGCCAGGATGCGCCCGCCCCGACGCTCCAGAGCCAGCTCCTGGACGCGCTGCTTGAGCAGGCTCAGCTCGCGGGGGCCCTGGGGCAGGCCGACGAGCTGCAGGCGGTGGCCCTCCGGGTCGATCACCAGAGTCAGCCCCGCCGACTCGGCGGCGTCACCCGTCGCCGACGGCGCCCGCAACGCCAGACCGACCGCCTCCGGCGCGTCGGCCGACGGCAGTGCCGCCACCCGCAGCACCGCCACCAGATCCTGCCAGAAATCCGAGCGATGCCAGTAGGTGGCCCACCGCCCGCCAGGCTCGGGGCGCCACTCCTGCACCGGGCTGCTCCAGCTCTGCATGCTCTCCTCGTGGGTAAACGTCTCGACGCGGTTCTCCAGCTCGGTCAGGGGCTTCTCGGCCGCGACCTCCAGGCCGCGCCGCGTCACGCCGTCAAACGCCGGCAGACGCACCCCGACGGTGCCCTGCCCCCGCACCGGTACATCGCTGGCGAAGACCACCATGGCGCCGTTGACCATCCCCCAGGCCTCGCCGCCAAGGACGTGCAGGCTGATCCTCGACTCGGCTCCCGGGAGGCCCATCGGCGCCTCCGCCAGGACCGCCTCCTGGCCGACCTGCCGCGACACGATGCGGGCCTGCCAGCCATCCTTGCCGCGCTGCACACGCAGGGCAAGCTCTTCGCCGGCCCGACGCCGCGCCAGGAGCTCCAGACCATCCCCGAGCGGCAACCCCGGCAGACCATCGAGATGCACCGCGACGCGGGCGTTCTCCAAGACCACGCCCCCGACATCAAATCCGCCGCCGTCAGCCGTCCCGCCTGACGAGGCGCCCGGCACCACCGGGCGCAGCAGACTCACGCCACGACTCGACTGACGGCTGAAATCGAAGTGGACCTCCTCGACCGGGCTGACAACGACATCGTCGAAGACCGTGCCCTCACCCCCGCGCGACCACAGCCCCACAGCACCGCCCAGGAGCGGCGACGGATCGAGCGCCGACAGCACGATGTTGCCATCGACACGCACGTGGAAGACCCCGGCGACCTGGCTGACCTCGAGGCGGTACCACTGCGCCGGCGCAAAGCTCAGCTCCGCCTGGGCCAGATCCTGCCGCGACGCGCCTGCCACGCGCTGCAGGCTGAGACGGCCGGGGCCGGCCTCGGGCTGGCTCCAGAGGAGCTCGTAGGCAAGCTCGGGGGATGCCCAGCAGAGCTTGGCGCCAAAGGCAGTCCCGGGCAGCGGATGCGCCGAGAAGGCCAGGCGGTAGTCACGCCAGAACCAGTACCCGGCCGTCGCCAGGGCGTCATCGCCCTGCCCGAGAAACGAGAAGGGATTGGCGCTGCGGATGGGGTTCTGCAGGGCGTGCACCGTCCACGTACCGGAACGCGCCTGCCACTCGCCGAGGTCGTTGTCGCCGTGCATGAAGTCATCCGCGAACAGGAGCGTGCCGATCTTCTGCAGACGGACCCGCCCGGGACTCGCTGCCCCCGGAGGGACCTGCCAGAGGAGGCTGTGCAAGGCCTCCATCGGCCAGGGCGCCGCGAGGACCCGGATGCCATTGAGAAAGAGGTCGATGCCGCTCGGACTCGCCGCCACGGCCAGGACATCGCCCGCCTGACAGGCCGCCGGCAGGACCGCCTCGGCCAGACGCGTGGCCTGACCCGGACCCAGGGTCTGCAGGGCCTCGACCGCCGTGCCGCGGACGACCAGGTCGAGGCGGCGCGTCTGCCCAAGCAGGCGACAGCGCAACGGCGGCACCTCACCGGTCGCCTCGACCGTCAGCACCGAGGCGAAGCGCGCTGCCAGGCGGCCCTCCTCGACGACCGTCGTCCAGGGCGCCTCACCGGTCACCGACGCCGACCGCGAGGCACGCTGACTCCAGAACCACAGGCCGGCCAGGGCCACGAGCAGCACGGCCGCGACCCCGAGGGCCATATCGACCGGACGCGGCCCGCGCCGGCGCACCCGCGCCACCGACGCCCGGTGCTGGGACGGCACCCGCGACGACGGTACGCCCGCCGGGGCGGCCGCTGCGGCCGGCGCCGGCGAGGGCGCGGCCGGCGGC
>JAGVUW010000405.1 GCA_019136035.1 Verrucomicrobiota bacterium
CGATGGCCGGGAGGAGGACGGTCATGCGGGTGCCCCGGCCGGGCCGGCTGTCGACCAGGATCGTGCCGCGGTGGCCGCGCACGATGCCCAGAACGACGGCCAGGCCCATGCCGCGGCCGACGCCGCGGGTGCTGAAGAACGGGTCGAACATGCGCTGGCGGGTCTCGTCGTCGAGGCCGTCGCCGGTGTCCTCGACCGTGAGCGTGGCGTAGGGTCCGGGTGGCAGGACATCGCTGTTGACGCCGGCGAGGAGCATAGCCGCGTCGGCCTGGACCGCGCCGGCGCGGACGCGTACCGCGCCCTCGCCGCGGATCGCCTCGGCGGCGTTGGTCACCAGATTCACCACGAGCTGCTCGCACTGCGCCGTGTCGACCTCGACCACCGGCAGCGCCCCCTCGGGCGGCTCCAGGCAGAGGCGCACCCGTGACGGCACCCCGGCCCGCAGCAGCGGCTCCAGGCGGGCCAGCAGCGCCGGCAGGGTCAGTCGTGCCAGGCGGAAGCGCCCGCAGCCGGAGTAGTCGAGCATCTGACGGCTGATGGCGGCAGCGCGCTCGGCGGCGGTCTGGATGCTGCGCGCCGCTGTGGCGGTCTCGGAGTCCGCGGGGACATCCATGAGGACCAGTGCCGTGTTGCCCAGGATGGTCGTCAGCAGGGTGTTGAAGTCGTGCGCCACGCCGCTGGCCAGCACGCCCAGGCTCTCCAGGCGCTGCGCCTGGCGGGCGCGTTCGGCCAGGTCGCGCTCGCGGGCCTGCAGGTCGGCCTGGACCTGGAACACCCGCCAGAGGTAGACCACCGCCGCGAAGCCAAGGATCGTCGGCACCACCAGCGGCGTCGAGGCCAGCCAGGTCACCCACGCCGACGGCCGCAGACCCAGAATCTCCGTTGCCGAGGTCACACTCTCGGCCAGGGTGATCCAGAAGAACAGCAGGGCCAGCGGCAGGACACGCCAGTCGCGGTAGCGGTGGAAGATCAGCAGGGTCAGCGCCAGGGTCACCATGCTGACGTTCATCGCGAACACCAGCAGATACGGCCGGCCCAGGAGATGCAGGCCGACCGCCGCCGCCGCCAGCACCGCCAGCAGGCCGGCCGAAGGCCCGGCATCACGCCAGAATCCCCCGCGCGGACGACGGTCGCGAGGCTGCTTGGGCAGGGCGTTCATCCTGACTCCCGGGCTGCGGCCGGGGCCTGGCGGCCGCAGACAGACCTAACCTGGATCATTCGCGAAGCGCAGATGCTTCGCTCATAATCCACTTGCGCCGCAATGTACTGCGGCGCAAGTTTCGACGCGCGTCGCGGTGCGCCGCTTGCTCAAGGTTAGCCCTGAGCAAGAGGCCGCACGTGCCTCGCGTCGAAGCCCGAAGGGTGGCCTGTTCACTTGCAAGGCCCCCGGCGCCGGCGGGGCTATAGTGACTCTGTTGTCGTGGCGTTATACCGCCGACGGCGCCGTGCGACGGGAGCCGCCTCCCGGGTGTCACCGGCGCGCTCCCGGGGGGCCTTGCCGCGGCGAGCGGCCTTTTCCTAGTAATAACCGGTTGCCCTTCGGAGGCGGCCAGGGGTATCGCGGACAGTATGGACAGCGAGCAGATACGTATCCGGGGCGCCGCCCAGAATAACCTCCGTCACCTCGATCTCGACCTGCCGTTAGGGCAGATGATCGTGGTCACGGGGGTGAGCGGCAGCGGCAAGTCGTCGCTGGCCTTCGACACCCTGTACGCAGAAGGTCAGCGCCGCTATGTCGAGACCTTCAGCGCCTACGCGCGGCAGTTCCTGGAGCGCATGGACAAGCCGCGAGTCGACTCGATCCAGGGCATCCCGCCGGCGATTGCGATCGACCAGACCAATCCGGTGCGGACGTCGCGGTCGACGGTCGGCACGATGACCGAGCTGAACGACCACCTCAAGCTGCTCTTTGCGCGTTTTGCGCGGCTGTACTGTGACGGCTGCGGCCGTGAGGTGCGTCGAGATACACCGGACAGCATCTACGAGGATGTCACCCGGCGTCTGGAGGCCGTGGGGACACGGCGCGGCGTGATCACCTTCGAGGTGACGCTGCCGGAGGGCCTGCCGCTGGAGGACTTTCGGGGCCTGCTCGAGGGGCAGGGCTTCCGCCACCTGATCGGCCAGCGCGGTGCGGTGGTCGAGGTGATCCACAGCCGTCTGCGCTGGGATCCGGCGCGCCGGGCGCACGCGGTCGAGGCGCTGGAGTCGGCGCTGGCCTGCGGCCATGGCCGTCTGGCGGTGCGGGCCTTAGACGAGGCCGGCGGCACTGGCGAGCCCTGGCGGTTCTCCGCCGGGCTGCACTGCGCCGACTGCGACCGCGCCTATGCCGATCCGACGCCGAATCACTTCAGCTTCAACTCGGCGATCGGGGCCTGCCCGACCTGCCGGGGCTTCGGGCGGGTCATCGGGGTCGACTACGACCTGGTCATCCCGGATCCGTCGCGGTCGCTGCGGGACGGCGCCATCAAGCCATGGCAGTCCGGCATGTCGCGTGAGTGCCAGGACGACCTCATGCGCTTCGCGCGGCAGCGCGGCGTGCCGGTGGGGGTGCCGTGGCGGGACCTCTCCGAGGCGCATCGACGCTGGGTCATCGAGGGCGAAGGCTCCTGGCAGGACGGCCATTGGTATGGCATCCGGCGCTTCTTCGAGTACCTCGAGGGCAAGGCCTACAAGATGCACATCCGCGTCCTGCTCTCGCGCTATCGCTCGTACCTGCCCTGCCCGGACTGCGGTGGGATGCGCCTGAAGCCCGAGGCGCAGTGCTGGCGAGTCGGTCCCGGCGACGGCCTGAACCTGCACGCGCTGCAGAGCCTGCCGATCGACCGTGTGCAGGACTTCTTTGCGACGCTGCGTCTGACGGCGGGCCAGGACGCCGCGGCGGAGTCGCTGCTGACCGCCATCCGCGCCCGCCTGGGCTATCTGGTCGAGGTCGGGCTGGGCTACCTGACCCTCGACCGTCAGTCGCGCACGCTGAGCGGCGGCGAGGTCCAGCGCATCAACCTGACCACGGCCCTGGGGACCTCGCTGGTCAACACCCTCTACGTGCTGGACGAGCCCAGCATCGGGCTGCACCCGCGTGACATCGGCCGCCTGGTGGGGGTGCTGCATCGTCTGC
>JAGVUW010000796.1:0-2431 GCA_019136035.1 Verrucomicrobiota bacterium
TTGACGGTGCTGGTCTGGGCCATGTCGAAGGCCTTGGTCAGGAGGACGTCGGGGGCGCCGCCGGCGACGATGGCCATATGGCGTTTGCCGGCGCGGGCGTAGGCGGTGGCCGGATCGCCGGCGAAGGTGGCGCGGCCGAGCTGGCCCTGGGGCCGCTCCAGGAAGGCGGGGAGGTTGTGGTAGCGGTGCGAGAACTCGACGGGCGCCTCCCCCCGGTGCCGCAGGTGTGAGCGCACCCGTATCGTCGCCGACGCGGCCTCGATGTCGAGGGTCTTGGTCAGCTCCAGGCCCGGCAGGTCCGGCAGGTCACCCCGATGGAGCACCACGCTGAGGCGGCCTTCGCCCGGGTCCTGCCGCAGGAGCTCCATGGGGCCGGTGACCAGCGCCGCAGGATGCCAGAAGCCGTCCAGGGCCAGGCCGCCGGCCTTGTCGGGGCTGACCAGCTCCACGCCGCCGGCCTGCCAGGAGCGCACCCGGCCACCGCCGAGCACGTCGATCGTCACCGTTTGCGACGGCGCCGTGAGGCGCAGCACGTCGCGCTTGAGGTCGGGGTCGGCGACGCGCGCGCTGACGATGCCGGCCGCCTCGACACGGCCCACCCGGGCGAAGGCCTTGGCATAGTCGGCCAGGCCGCGCTCGGTCGGTTCGGCGGCGGCCGCCGCGGCGATGGCCGCCTGGCGACCCTGGCGGGCGGCCTCGACCTCGGCGGGCCGCAGGACCGCCTCGGCGCGGGGTGCGTCGTCGGCGGGCTCGACGAGGAAGAAGGCCATGCGCTGGGCGCCGATGTGGACCACGGCACCGCGGTCCAGGGCCGCCCCCGTGAGGGCCGGCGCGCCGTCGTCGCTGCCGAAGGCGCGCCGTGCCAGCGGCTCGCTCAGGCGGTACGGCGCGGCCGCGTCGAGGCCCTGCACGGACAGTCGTGCGAAGCACTCGCCGCGCTGCCAGTAGTTGGCGATTGCCACGAGCCGGCGCCGGCCGAGGGCGAACTCCCAGCTCTGCAGCATCGACGCCTCTGCCCAGCGCTCCTTGTCGATGCCGCCGCAGGGCGCGTCCAGGAAGCGCGGCGAGGGCCGGGGGTAGGGCGTCAACGGCTCGAGGCGGTGGCGGCGCTGCCTGTCGCCGTCGAGAACCATGTCCTCGAAGGTCGCGATGGCGGTGTTGGCATCCGCAAGGGCCTTCCAGTAGCGCGCGTCGTAGCCCTTGGGGAAGGCATACACGAGCTGGCCGTCGTAGCCATTGATGAAGTAGGTCATGATGTCGATGGCCATCGACTCCGGCTCGGTGGTCCAGAGGTTGCCCTGCAGGCCATGCGGGAAGCCCAGGAGGCGCGGCCGGCGCTCCGCCGGGAGCTCGGCGCGGAGGTAGTCGACCGAGTCGCGGGTCAGGCAGTGCGTCGAGAGGTTGTAGCCGCGCACGTAGTGGTAGGGCATCATCACGGTCTGCCAGGGGTAGGGTCCCCAGGCATTCAGCAGGGGTATCGTGCCGGCGTAGGCCATGGTGGCGTACTGCCGCAGGGAGTCGGAGGTGGTCCACAGCGGCGTGATCGACTTGATGTGGACCTCCGGGGCGAAGTGCGCCTCGCGGCCGATCTCGCGGCCGAGGGCGCTGACGATCGCCTCGAGGGTCTGGATCAGCCTGGCCCCCTGCCAGGCCCGGAACTCGATCCAAAGGTCGCGATGGCGGGCAATGACCTGCCCCGGCCAGACCGCCGCCATCTGCTCCTCCGTGAACGACGCGTGGCGGGCGAACTCGGCGCGGCAGCGCCCGCAGAAGCAGCCCTTGAAGTCGAACATGAAGGGCTCCCAGTTGCACAGGAAGTGGTCCGTGTCGCGGTCCTCGACCAGGATCTTGCGCAGGGGCGCCACGAGGTGTTCGCTGACGTAGGGCTCCTCTCGCTGGTAGATCACCGCCGGGCAGACGCCGTTGGGCAGGGTACTGCCGTCGGCCTGGACCATGAGGACCGACTCCGGGCGCGGCGTCGTGCCGATCATGTGGCCATTGACCAGCCAGCCCGGCTGGTGGTAGCGCAGGATCTTCATTTGGCGCAGGTACTGCGAGAAGGCCCCCGGCTCGACCATGGCGGCATTGGCGCCGGTCTCGGCATAGAAGCGCGCCCACTCCTCGACCGCCGGGCTGCTGAAGCGGATGCAGTTGCCGGTGAAGTGCACACCGGTCTCGAAGCGCCGGGGGCGCAGGCCCTCGATTCGCGGCAGCACGCCCAGGGCCAGGGCGTGGCGCGGGCCGTCCTCCTGACCGTGCGTCAGCCAGTACGTCGCGGTGGCCGCGGTCCCCGGCGCGGCCGCCGTGCGCAGGACTACCGGCAACGCCCCGAAGGCGTTGTAGCCCTTGGCGGTGATGCTGCCGACCGTCGGCGTTGCGTCGATGGTGACGTGGACGCGGTCCTCTGACTCGGTGCGCTGCACGGCGAGGC
>JAGVUW010000796.1:2452-15088 GCA_019136035.1 Verrucomicrobiota bacterium
TGGGCGGTAAGGGTGTCGAGCCTGGCTTCACTGAGACGCGTGAAGGCGAGCAGGAGCAGCCCCGGCTGGTGCTGGCTCAGCATCACGCGGTCGTCCATGAAGGCATGAGGGAAGGCACGGATGGCGACGTCCTTCTCCGCGGCCGTCGGTTTGCCCAGGGGCGTCGGCGAGATGGTCACCGAGAAGCCGCCGGGATCGAACTCGACCGCCATGGCCGCCGCGGCCAGGAACAGCGTCGCCAGCATGGAGCGCGTCTGCATCGTTGCCTCCGCCATCGTGGATCGCCGCCGCGCGCGTTGCCTCAGGCCACGCCGCGCGGCCCCGTGGCCCCGTCACGCCAACAGCCTATCCCAGTGTCTGGGCAAGGGTAGCCGAACGACCCGGCCGCGTCAAGGCGCGACAGCCTGACTACGGGGTGCTTCGGCGATCGCGTCAGCGCTCAGCCTGCCAGGCTGGAGGGGCCGGGGCATGGCGACCGGGACCTTGCCGGCCCAGCTTTCCGGCCTATCTTGCTTGTCGTCAGGGGATCGCCGGCGGCGTCTGCAGTCATCGTCTCCAGGCGTGCGCGCTGGCGGGGAACTGGGGCAGAGGCCTGTCATGGGAACGCACAGACGACTGAGTCCGTGGCTCCTGCCGCTGCTGCTGATCCCGACCGCGGCATTCGCCAACGGCGTATCGCCGGTCCTGAACTTCTTCCACAGGGAGACCTGGGCGCCCGCTTCCGTCGTCACACTGGTGATCATCCTGGTGGAGAGCGTGCTTCTGCGCTGGCGCGTCGAGGGCCTCCGCTTTGCCGGTGCGCTGTGGCGGAGTGCCGTTCTGAATCTTGCCTCGAGCGTGACTGGATCCATCCTCCTGATGCTGTTTTCGCGGGATTCCTTCTTCATGCTGCGCACCATGTCTCTCGTAGCCCCTCTGTTCCTGATCACTCTCGTGACGGAGGTCCCGCTCCTGCATCGGCTGTTCCAGGCGACTCGCCTCACATGGCCGCGCGCCGCCCTCCTCGGGTGCGGTATCAACATGGTCAGCTACACCGCGGTTCTGGTCGTCGAGGTGGGCCTTCTGTTCGGGTGGCTTGGCTACGCGGGCCGTCTCGACGCGAAGGACCTGGAACGATGGAACAACCCCGACCTGGTCAGGCAGGCATCCGGCCTGATCTACGCGACAGAGTCATCGGGTTCCGTGCACCGGCTGCGCGTCTGCGTGCTGCCGAGCACGGAATGGACGACCCTAGCGGCTTGCCCGCCGCTGGATCCGAACACGTGGGACGTGGAAGGAAGCTCCCTTGCCTTCGTGCCATGGAACGCGGGCAGCGGGAAGAGCAGGGAGTTGGTCGTCTGCCGGTTGCCCGATTTCGCGACGCTCATGGAGGTCTCGGCGTCGAGTCTGCCGGAGGTGGCCGCCGAAGGCTGGGAGGGCGTGACGGGGGTGGCGGTATCGCGTGACGAGGGGAAGATCGCCATCCTGATCCGCCAGGCCTCCGTGGTGGCGCCGCGGGATCGCTCCAGCCATTTCGATCTGGGCGGCCGATGCCGATTGGTCGTTCTGGACATCGCGTCGGGGCAGGCGGCTGGACGATCGACTCGATGGGCTTCGGACCGTGGCCTCTGCTGGCTGTCTGACTCCCGCCGGGTCGTCTTCTCGTCCTTCGATGACGAGGCCCTCTATGAGACTCCGCGCGCCGAGGTGCACGGGGACACGAGCTACCACATCGGCTATGCGCAGGACGATCGGTTCCGCCGCGGCCTGTACATGCTTGATCTCGAGACGGGGTTGACCACGCGTTTTGCCGATGGTGTCGATCCGTCACTGGCCGTGGGCACCGGTGCCATCCTCGCGCGCGACCAAGGCGGCCTGGTGCTGGTGGGTGCATCGGGAGACACCCAGGTGCGGATCGACGCACCGAGGATGAGTCTCGTCGGCGCCGTCGTGTCCCCATCGGGCGACATGGTCCTCACCGAGATTCCGAGGCGCGTGCCATTCCACCCCGGCGGTCGCCTGGTCCTCTTCCACACGCAGGCCCCCGAGGTTCGGCACATGCTCTGCGAAGGGCTCTCGTATAGGGTCGACTGGACCCTTGGGGACGATCTGCGCCAATGACGCGCAGTCTGACAGGACCGTGGCTTGGGACCCGAGGACTTCCGGGAGTCGGGACGGCGAAGGAGGCCCCATCGTGAAATTGCAGTCGTTGACGGCGGGTGTGCTGCTGGGCATGGCGGCCGCGCTGGCGTACGACCTCGACACGCCGGCCTTGAGCCCGGTCCGCCATGGCGCGGCGCCGCGGCATCCGGATCTGCCCCTGGTGCTTGGGGGGAAGCTCCGGTTTGCGATTGTGACCGACTCATCCGGCGAGGGTCATCTCTCCGGTGCGCAGGCGAAGGACCGTAGCATCGCGCCGGCTGTCGAGGCGCTGGTGCGGGCCTTCGTGCAGTGCACGGGCCAGGCGCCGCCGGTGGTCGAGGCCGGCGACGCCGCCGCGCTCGAGCGCCATGCCGCCTGGCTGGTCGTCGGCGACTGTGCCCTGGCCAGGGCGCAGGGCGTGGATTGGCGGGCGATCCCGGAGCAGGGCTTCGTGATCAGGACCTTCCCGCGCGGCGTGCTGATTGTCGGTCACGACACGACGCTGCTTCCGGAACGCGATGCGCTGAGCCGGGGGACGCTCTATGGCGCCTATGACTTCACCGAGCGCTTCCTCGGCGTCCGCTACTTCTACCCTGGTGACATCGGCACGTACTGGCCCGCGGTGTCGGACCTGGTCGTGCAGCCGGCCCACTACAGCGACTCGCCGCAGTTCATGAACCGCGAGGGCTGGTACCACCTCTGGACGGGGGTGACCAAGCCCGAGGACCTCGAGCGCTACGGCACTCTGGCCGGCAATGTCATCCGCGGCGACCGGTCGTTCGGCGACCCGCTCCGTTTTGGGGCCAAGTACCTCGGCTCGAGCCACAACCCGCGTCCGGAGGACCTGGCCCGGGCCTTCCCCGACCGGTTGAAGACCATCTTCTACACCACCGCCGAGTGGAAGTTCTTCTACAACCCGAAGGAGCACCTCGGCAACCTCTACAACGTCGTCGACCTGGAATTCGCCGATCTCCTGATGGAGGTGTGGCGGGCGGCCATCCGCGGTGAGGAGCGGATCGGCGCCATCGCGCGCCGCGAGTTCGTCGGCCTGGGCGCCACCCGTAGCACGGTCACCTTCGGCAACTGCGATACCTACCAGAGCCCCGCGGACATTCTGGGCGACCCGGTGGTGCGCGAGCTGAACCTGATCACGCCGGCGGACGAGGCGCGTCCGCCGAATGCCCTGATGGCCAACGTCTATGCGCGGTTCTATCAGCACCTCTGTGCGCGCCTGGAGCAGGAGTTCCCCGGCGCGAACCTGTGCATCCTGGCGTACTACAACGCCGAGTACGCGCCGGTCGACCCGCGTTTTCGGAAGCTGCCCTCGAATCTGCTGGTCAACCTGTGCAACGGCACTGTCCCGAAGTACATCACGGTTCCCGAGTACCGCGAGGCATTCCAGCGCCAGGTCCGGGAGTGGGTCGACGCTACCGGCAAGCCCATCCACCGGCTTTGGCTGTACGACGAGTACCGCAATCCCTTCGTTCGAGCCGTCATCGGCGAGTACCTCGGCGAGATCCCGAAGGCGCTGGGCGACGACCTCGGCGACGGCGCGCTGTTCTTCGACAGCGGTTTCCAGTTCCCGTTCTACACATCCTTCTACGCGGCCTTCCGGAGCATGTGGAACCCGGCGTGGGATGCCGAAGCCGGCATCGCCGAGCACTGGCCGCTCTTCTATGGCGAGGCGGCCGGGCGCCACCTGGCTGAGTTCCACCGCATTCTGAAGCATGACCTGATGGCGGTCTACCACGGCCTGGCGCCCCGCCGCGTTGCTGTTCCGAGCTACCCGCCGGCTCTGATCGACCGTCTGGAGGCGCTCCTGCAGGCGGCCGAGGGCGCCTTGGCGCCGGACTCGGTGGAGATGCGGCGCTTTCGCATTCTGGCGGCGCCGTGGGCCGAGGCCTTCAAGGTCCAGCGCGCCTGCCACGCCTACCAGTCGGCCGAGCATATCGCTACACGGCTGCTGCCGGGCGAGGCGGTCGCCGTGGATGGCTCCGGCGCAGAGCCCTGCTGGGGGCGGGCGCGGCCGGTGCGGCTGATCGACCCGAAGGGCTCGGGCGGCGAGCCCCGCTTCCCGGTGGAGGTGCGCCTGGTCTGGGATGACCGTGGCATCTATGGACTGTTTGCGTCGCCCTATCCCCCGGTGCTCGACCGCGGGCTGTGGTCCAACAGCAGTTACGAGGTCTTCTTCATGCCTGGGGCGCGGGCCGAGCAGAACTACCAGTTCGCCTTCGATCCGGAGGGCCACACCTACTTCGGCAGACAGCGCTTCCTGCCGGTGCCGGGCCCAATCGACCCCAACCACAGCGTCCCGGGGTGGCAGGAGAAGAGCAGGGTGGACGGCCAGGGCTGGACGGCCGAGGTCTTCATACCCTTCGCGGCCTTCGACGAGGGACCGCCCAAGGCCCGCGACGCCTGGCGCTTTAATCTGGTCAGCAACCGCCTCACGCCGCCGGCGGAGGTGACCGGGAGCGCCCTGACCCTAGGCAATCACCACAACATCGACATGTATGGCCGGATCCTGTTCGGCGACGACGCCCCTTGAACGCTCCTGCCATTCGAGGCCGTGCGCGGTTCATGCTAATGGTGTAAGCAGGGCCTGCCATGAGAGGACATACGATGACGCATCGTCTATTGCTATCGATCGGTCTCGCCATCCAGGCCGCGGTTGCGAGCGGTGCCGGCGCGGTGCGGACCTACTACACTCCCGAGCGCATCGAGTCGGCGCGCCGGAATGTGGCCGATCACGCCTGGGCGCGAGCGCGCTTTGATGACGTCCTTCACGCCGGGCCGATCACGCCGCAGTCCGGTATCGTCGCCGACCGTGTGATTGGTGCCGTGGCGCTGGCGGCGATGAGCGACGACGCGCTCTGGGAGATGATGCCGCCGATCACCGTCGGCCGCAAGACCACGGGTACCGACATCACGCGCTGCCCCACGCACGGCGATGCCATACGACGCTACGGCGCCTGGGATCCCTGGAAGATCGACTTTGAGAAGCATCCCTGGCAGGTGATCTGCCCGATCGGCGGCGAGCGCTACCCCGATGCCGAGCATCCCGACGACGGTGCCGGCGTGGTCATCGATGGCAAGACCTACCCCTTCAAGCGTTACTACGCCCACAAGGCCTACCTCCTGCGCGTGCTGCCGGCGCTGCAGTCGCTCTCGACGGCCTACCTGCTCAGCGACGACCCGCGTTACGGCGAGGCGTGTGCGGTGCTCCTCGCCGCGCTGGCGGAGAACTTCCCCGGTCCGCGGTTCCACCGCGAGCACTGCTACGACGGCCCGTACGGGCATCGCTCGGGGATGGTCACCGACTACATCTGGGAGTGCATCACCCTGCCGGTCATCGCGCTGGCGTACGACGCGATCAAGCCGGTCTACGAGCAGTCGGATCGTCTGCTCGGCGCGCTGCGCGGGAAGGGCGTGCCGGCCGGCTCGCCGGAGGAGGCGCGGCAGTTCGTCGAGGACCGCATCTTCCGCCAGGCCATGCAGGCGCTGCTCGACAGCGCCATCGCCGGCAATCCCGGGCACCACCAGCTCGCCGCGATCACCATCGCCCTGGTGATGGACGACGTCGACGAGGCCAGCCGGCCCAACAGCCTCGACATGGTCGAGTATACCTACTACGGCGGCTACGCGCCGGCCGGGTATGTCTTCAGCAACTTCCTGACGCGTGACGGCGGCGGCTACGAGGGCCCCGGCTACGACCGCATCAAGTTCGACTATGTCGAGGTCGCCAAACGCATGGAGAGCCTGCGCGCCCGTCATCGCGACCGCATCGACGACCGGCGCTACCCGCCGCTTCTGGATGAGCCCAAGGCGCAGGCGATGTACGACTTCTTCCTCGACATCACGCTCCTCGACGCTTTCGACCCGGAGGTCGGCGACACCGGCTGGGCGCGGCTGAAGCCCGGCTTCATACCGCCGCGTTTCATCAGCAACTACCCGCACTTCTACGCCGATGGCTTCCGCCTCTACCGCGAGCCGCGCTACGCGGCGGCCCTGCTCGGGGTCAAGGGCGAGATGCCGGCCGGCGGCAACCTCTTCGAGCCATCCATCGAGGCTGAGGCGCGGCAGGCAGCGACGCCGGTGCGTTTCGAGACGAGGCTCCTCGATCACTACGGCTTTGCCTTCCTGCGCGGTGCGACCAGCGAGGTGATGACCAACTACTCGGCGCTCAAGGGGCACCAGCAGGACGACTTCCTGGCGCTGTACCTCTACGCGCACGAGCTGTCACTCCTGCCGGATCTCGGGTACCCGTTCACGTGGTCCTACCGGCAGCAGTGGGACGCCAACAGCTACGGTCACAACACCGTGACCGTCGACGGCGCGCCGCCGCTGATGCCGCCGATCGTGCCGCGCGGCTGGGTCGCGCTGATTGGCGACCGCGGCCATGTCAAGGCCTCGGTCATCGCGCACGACTGCTACAACCGGCAGTACAACCACTCGCCCTTCAAGCACGGTGAACCCTACGCCGAGGGTCACCCGCCTGTGGAGCGCTACGAGCGCGCGAGCGTGCTCGTCGAGGTGGGCGACGGCAGCAGCTATGTCGTCGATGTGTTCTTCGTTGACGGCGGCCGGCGCCACGACCAGAGCTGGCACAGCGCCCTGGTCGAGCCGGTGCTGCCCGAGCGCGACTGGCGGGTGCAGGAGGCCGGCACCGCCGCCGGGCCCGAGGTCGCCTACGGCAGCAGCTACGTCAGTGTGCGCGGCCGCGAGGTCACCGACGCCCTCTGCTACATCACCGACGTCCGGCGCTTGACGACCACCGACCCGGCGCGTTTCGACTGGGCCTTCGGCCTGACCGAGCCGGCCGGCCTGAGGCTGCATGTGGTGCCGGTCGGCGGGCCGGTCGAGCTGATCTACGGCAAGGGCCGTTCCCCGGCGCGCCCCGCGGAGTGGCGGTTGCCGTACCTGTTTGTCCGCCGGGAAGGCGCCGAGGGCCTCTCCTCGCGTTTCGTGACGGTCCTCGAGCCCTATCGCGGTGCGGTCGCCGCCGGCATCACCGGGGTGCGCGTCGACGGCGAGACCGTCATCATCGAGCGTGGCGACGAGACCGACACCGTCACCATCCACGCTCCGCGGCCTGCCGGCACGCTGTCGCGCGGTGAGCCGCGCGACGTGCGTGTCGCCGTGACGACGCCGCGCGGCTCGGTGTCCTTCGGCGACGCGGTGCGCGGCGAGATCACCGCACTCGACCGCACCGCGAACACGATCACCGTCAACACCATCGTCGAGCCGACCTGGGTCCGCGTCTTCAGCCCCGGGCGCTCCTCGATGTACCGCGTCCTCGCGAGCGAGCGTCTCGACGCAGGGCACACGCGACTGCGGCTGAAGGAGACCTCATTGATCGGTCGCGCCCGCCCGACTGGCTACGAGGACGGCGTCGTGCGCAACGGCGCGCCGCTGCCCTTCGCGACCGGTAGCGTCACCGCGGCCGGCGAGTACCTCGAGGGCACCTGCCGCCTCGCCGGCGCCCGCGCCGAGACGCCGGATGGCACGACCTCGCTGCGACTGCGCGGCGTCAACGGCCAGCAGTGGATCACCGGCATCGCCGGCTACGACCTGTACCTCGACCCGTCGCTCAGCGCCGCCGAGCTCAAGGCCGCCTTCGGCGACGCCCCGATAGCCCTTCACGACTACGGCCTCGGCGACCGCATCGAGGGGGTCCAGCCCTCGGGCGGCGCCACCACGGCGGGGCCGGCGCCTCAGGGGAACTGAGCCCCGGGATGGAAGACAGTTTGCCGCAAAGAAGCGCAAGAGACGCAAGAGGGAGAAGGAGAACGCCTCCACTCGCCCCCCCGCCAATCCTCCCTTGCGCTTCTTGCGCCTCCTTGCGGCCGGGCTCCCCCTATCCTCTTCCCCCGACTTGTCTGCGTCTCTCCTGACTCTTCGCCGGCGACGGCCCGATTCGGGAGACGAGATACCGCACCCCCGGGCTCTGGCGCGGAAGCCCCCCGTGAGGCCCCGGAAAGCAGAGCCATTCCCTGACAGGAAGTACGCACGTGCCGGACGAATCGAGTGTCCACAGACGCGAACGCGTCCACGAGACGCAAACGCGTCGACGTCACAACGATGCGATCGTTCCTACGACCGTCCGCGCACCACCGCCCGAACCCGACGGGCCGACCACGATCCACCTGTGTTCGGGCGCGACGATCTGCACAGGCTGTGGTAGATTCCCCCGTTGGCGTCGATGCTATCGGGTCGAATCGGTACCGGAGAGGGCTGACGGACCATGGACATGGCGCGCGCATCCACGACAGGGCGGCACCGGCTTGGCTGTGGTCTTCGAGAGTACCGCCGACGCGGTCTCTCGAGGCTGCTGGCCTGCGGCCTTCTGATGGGAGTCTGGGCGATGTCAGGCCGAGCCGCGGAACCCGTGCAAGGCGACACGCCGTTCGAGCTGGTCCGTGACGGCCAGCCGGTGGCCACGATCGTGGTCCCCGACGACCCTCTGCAAGTGGTCCAGAGCGCCGCCGAGGAACTCCAGCTCCACCTCCGGCTCATCTCCGGTGCGGCGCTGCCGATCGTCGCGGCGGGCGGCGATCCCCAGGGCAATCTGATCCTGCTGGGCGCCGAGGCCGCAGGCCGTGCCGGAGTGACCTACGGCAGCGCGCCGAATGCCTGGGTCATCCGGCGCCAGAAGGACCGGCTCTACCTGGCCGGCGATGACAGCCGCGGGCCGGTCATGATGACGCAGACGATCAACAACTACGTGCGCCGCGGCACCCTCTTCGCGGTCTATGAGCTCCTCGAGAAGCAGCTCGGCGTGCGCTGGCTCTGGCCGGGCGAGCTGGGCACGGTGACGCCGAAGGCCGCGAGCCTCTCGCTGCGGGACTGCGATGCCCAGGGCCAGCCAGCCTTCCTGTTCTCGCGCTTCCGCGACAGCACGGTCTGCGATCACTTCGAGAAGCCCGGGGCGTGGTCGTCGGTCCAGGCCGCGCACCGCTTCTTCCAGGAGCAGGCGACGTGGCTCATCCGGCACCGCTTCTCGATGCCGTGCACCATGAATGCCTCGCACGCCTTCACCGGGTGGTGGGAGAAGTACGGCCAGGAGCACCCGGAGTACTTCAATCTTCTCCCCGACGGCACGCGCCGTTCCGACCCGACCTACTGCGACGGCAAGCCGCAGTACGAGAACTGGCTGGCGGTGCGGTCGCCGTGGCAGCCCTACATCGACGCCGCCGAGAATGATACCTGCGGTAAGTGCGTCTGTGAGCGCTGTCTGTCGTGGGATGTCCCCGACCCGGACCTGGGCTTCCCCTGGGCCGAACGCGTGGAGCGCGCCCGGAAGGCCTTCGCCGCCGCCGATCCGGAGTGGTGGAAGAACCTCGGGTCCCTGTCGGACCGCTACGCGCGCTTCTACCAGGCGGTCCTCGACGAGGCCCGCCGGCATGACCCCGCGGCGAAGGTCCTGGGCCTCGCCTACGCCAACTTCGTCAAGGCGCCGCGTGAGGCTAAGGTGAGCTCGGATGTCGTGTTCTTCGTCACGGTGCCGCAGTACTACCCCTTCACTGAAGCGACAAGGCAGTCCAACCGCCAGGACTGGATCCGCTGGGCCGGCGCCGGAGCGTCGCAGATGCTCCGGCCGAACTACATGCTCGAGGGCGGCTCGATGCCGCTGAACCTGGCGCGCCGGCGCGGCGAGGACCTGAAGTTCTTCGCAGACAACGGCATGATCGGCTCGGACTTCGATTCGCTGACCGGGCAGTTCGCGGCGATGGGGCCGACGCTGTACATGACGGCGCGCCTGCATGACAACCCCGCCCTGAGTGTCGACGCGGTCCTGGACGAGTACCTCGGGGCGTTCGGTCCGGCGGCGGAGGCGGTCCGGGCCTACTTCGGCTTCCTGGAGAGTGTCGCGGACAACCCGCCCGATCCGCCTCTGAAGGGCGGCGGCTGGTTCACCTACGGAGTGTTCGGCTACCAGCAGTTCACCCCCGAGGTGATGGCCGCGGCGCAGGAACGCCTCGACGCGGCGGCGGCGCGGGCCGCGGGCGACCCCCTGGCCGAGCGGCGTGTCGCCTACCTGTCCAAGGGCCTCCGCCATGCAGCGCTGTGCGCGGCGATGCAGAAGGCCGCCGCCGAGCATAAGGCCGGCACCGGCGACGCCGAGGCGGTCCGCACCGCGCTGCTCCGCCTGGTCGCGTTCCGGCGCGAGACCGAGCCGGACCTGATCGCCAATATCGGCCACCTGTACGACTGGGAGACCCGTCACTGGAACATCCCGAGGGTCCTTCAGGGCATCCCGAAGGAGGCCGTCGTTCAGGCGATGGCCGGCGCCGTTCCCGGCGCCGCGGCCACCGCCGATCCGGGCGCCGCTGCGGCCGAAGCCTCGGACTGCGGGGCGTCTTTCACTATCCTATTAAAGGAGGACGCCAGCATCGACCGACTGCGGTTCTTCAACCGCGCGCCGGCCGGCGGCTGCAGGGGCTTCCGCGTCGCCATCTCGCCGGATGGCCGGACCTTCACGACCGTCCTGAGTGGCGAACTGCGGCAGGCCGAGCGCCCGGACGAGGCGCAGGAATTCGCAGTGCCCCCCGCGGCGGGGCGCTATCTGAAGCTGGAGATCCTCGCCGGCTACGAGAGGAAGACGTGGGGCCTCGGGGAGTTCGAGGCGTATGACGGCGCCAGGAATGTCGCTGCGCTGGCGGCGGGCGCGGAGCTGGTCCGGTGGTCCTCGGACTACGGCAGCTACGACTTCTTCGCACACTCGCCGCGGTTCCTCCTGGATGGCGTCCCCAGCACCATCTGGCTGTCCAGTCCGGTGCCGGTCCCATGCGAGTGAGATCTACCGACGCGCCTCCGCCGCGCGGGGCGTCGCGCCCGGTCCCGGAGGCCTCGCCATGAGCAGCCCCTATGACGACGTCACCGCGGCGATGGCGGCGGCCATGCTGGGCGACCGCGGCGAGTGCTTCCGGGCCGGCTGGGCTGAGGCTCAGGCCGCCCGGCCGCCGGGTGAGCTGCCCTTCCTCGATCCGGCCGTGCTGCGCCGGTACGGGGCGCAGTCGGCGGTCAGTCCCGACCAGATGGAGGACCTCCTGGCGGCAGCGGCCTACGTGCGGGCCAACCACGGCCTCAGCGCTCTCGCTTGGTACTGCCACCACCGCCTCTTTGGCAGTGATGACTCGGACACGCCGGCCTCATCCTGGCCGGTGCCCGCGGCGGCGATGGGCCGGCACGCCGGGCTGTTCTATGCCATCGTGCTCCTCTCCGGCACCCCGTGGCGGCAGGCCGTCCACCGCCGGCTGGGGATTCCCGACGAGGTCGTCCGCGACTCCGTGGCCGACCTCGAGGTCTGCATCCGCACTGAGCCGGTGAAGGAGCTCGGAGGCCTTTTCGGCATCTCCGGCGCCATCCTGGGCTGGCTGCTGCTGACCTGGCGCGGCCGGCTCTACCGCCTCGGCCGACTGCAGTTCCTGCCCGACCGCTTCCACGGCCGCCTGCGTGCCTTCCGCCATCGCACGACCGGCGCCGTGGTGGCCCTCGCCGAGGACGGCGGCCGCTTCCGCCAGGATGGCCAGGTCGACGGCGCCGGCGGGCTGAGCGACCCCGATGGCGCCTGGACGGCCCGCCTGGCGGAGTCCGTCGGGCAGTTCCAGGGCTCTCCGATCTCGCCGCGCGGCTGGGCGATGCCGCACCGGGTGCGGCTGTCGAAGGCCGCCTGGGCGCCGGTGCTGGCGCCGGGCGACCCGATCCTCGGCATCCACATGGCCGCTGGGGCGCCCCTGACTCCGGAGGCCTGCCGCGAGTCGATCGGCAGGGCCCTTGAGTTCTTCCCGAGATACTTTCCCCAGACGGCGTTCTACGGTTTTGACTGCATCTCGTGGCTGCTCGATCCGCAGTTCCCGCGACTGCTCGCGCCGACCTCGAATCTGGTCCGTTTCCAGGCGGAGGTCTACGTGTTCCCCTGTGCCGGTGGCGACGGCGCGATGCCCTGGCAGGTCGGTGCGTTGTCCGCCTCGACCATGGGGGAGGCGGCGCCGCTGACCCGGATGCAGCGGGCCTTCCAGGCGCACGCCGCGGCCGGCGGGCGCTTCCTGGACGGCGGGTGCTTCCTGCTCCGCGATGACGCCGCCCGCTGGGGCAGCAGCGTGTACCTATCACAGCCCGCGCCCTGGCGGTGGTGGGCCGAGCGTGCCCTGCGGCCGGCCGCGTTGTGTGGCAGTCCAGCATCGAGTGGTGGCGGCGTGTTGTGCTGACGGGTATTCTCGTAGGGAGCATCGCGGGTTGGCGCGCACGGTTTCTGCCGCAGACTTTCAGCCTGCAATGCGGAACGGTGGATTTCCCAGGGCGTTGCCCTGGGCTGATGGATGATGCCCTTTCAGGGCGCCGGAGCGACGGCCCGCGCGGAGGCTCCAGATAGAACACGGCGAAAGATCGCTCTTAGCGCGTCCTGGAGATGCTATGCTGGACTGTCAAGGGAACCCGCGTTAGCCTGAAGTTCTGTCGCGGAACATCAGTCTGCCAACACGAGGAGACCCTGAGATGACAGCCCAGCACAGCAAT
>JAGVUW010000030.1 GCA_019136035.1 Verrucomicrobiota bacterium
GTCTCTGAGGGCCGAGGCACAGGCCGCCGGCGGAGGACACCATAGCGATGAGCACCGAGAGATACCAACTGAACGTGCAGCTCGCCCAGATGCTCAAGGGCGGGGTGATCATGGACGTGACCAACGTGGAACAGGCGCGGCTCGCGCAGGAGGCCGGGGCGGTCTCGGTGATGGCGCTCGAACGGGTGCCGTCGCAGATTCGGGCCCAGGGCGGGGTGGCGCGCATGTCGGCGCCGGAGATGATCCAGGCGATCAAGGCGGCGGTGACCATTCCGGTGATGGCGAAGGCCCGCATCGGGCACTGGGTCGAGGCGCAGCTGCTGGAGGCCCTGGGGATCGACTATGTGGACGAGAGCGAGGTGTTGACCCCGGCGGACGAGGAATGCCACATCGACAAGCACGCCTTCCGCATTCCCTTCGTCTGCGGCGCCCGCAACCTCGGTGAGGCGTTGCGCCGCATCTCCGAGGGGGCGGCGATGATCCGGACCAAGGGCGAGGCGGGCACGGGCAACGTGGTCGAGGCGGTGCGCCACATGCGCACGATGAACCGCGAGGTCCGCGACCTGCAGCACCTGGCGGCCGAGGAGCTGGTGCCGTACTGCAAGGATCACGGCTTCGCGGTGGAGCTGGCGCGGGTGGTCCGCGAGCTGGGCCGTCTGCCGGTGGTGAACTTCGCGGCCGGTGGCATTGCCACGCCGGCGGACGCGGCGCTGATGATGCAGATGGGCTGCGACGGCGTCTTTGTCGGTTCGGGTATCTTCAAGAGCGCCAACCCGTCACGCCGGGCGAAGGCGATTGTGCAGGCGGTGGCGCACTACAACGACCCGGCGAAGGTCCTCGAGGCCTCGATGAACCTGGGCGAGGCGATGCCGGGCATCGAGATCGGCACCATCCCGGCCGGCCAGCGCATGGCGGAGCGTGGCTGGTAACATGGCCGCGATCGGCATTCTGGCCCTGCAGGGCGGTGTCATCGAGCATCGACACCACCTCCAGGCCCTTGGTCTGGCCGTGCGCGAGGTCCGCCAGGTCGCCGACCTGGCGGGCCTGCGCGGCCTGATCCTGCCGGGCGGCGAGAGCACCTGCCTGGGACGGCTCCTGCGCCTGACCGGCCTCGGCGAGGCCATCGTCGCGGCCTGGCGCCAGGGCGGCCTGCGGCTGTGGGGCACCTGCGCCGGCGCCATCCTGATGGCGACCGAGGTCGAGGGCGAGGCCCCGCACCTCGGCCTCATGGACATCGCCATCCGGCGCAACGCCTTCGGCTCGCAGCTCGACAGCTTCCGCTGCCACGCCCTGGTGCCGGCGGTCAGCGCCGAGCCGGTGCCCCTGGTCTTCATCCGGGCGCCCCAGATCCTCCGGGTCGGGCCTGACCTGCGCGTCCTCCTCAGCCTGGATGGCTACACCGCCGCCGTCGAGAGCCCCGCCGGCGACCTGGCCACCATCTTCCACCCGGAACTGGCCGAGAGCCTGGCCTTCCACCGCCACTTCGCCGAACGCTGCGGCCTCGAGACCAGCCCGACCGCGTCGCCCGCCACGCGGCCCTTCCTGGCCCGACCTGTTCACGTGCCGCATGGCGTCGCGTGAACAGGTCACCCTGCGGGCTTCGACGCGAGGCCCCTGAGGCCTCGTGCTCAGGGCCAGCCTTGAGCAGGCAGCGCGGCGCGACGCGCGTCGAAACCGGCGCCGCGGTATCGTGCGGCGCCAGCGGACTGTGAGCGAGGCATCCGTGCCTCGCGAAGGATCCAGGCTGGCGCCGCAAAAGCGGCTATGTTAGGAGCAATCAGACGCGGGCGCCGGCCGCCGTCGGCGCGCGGGGCTGTTCCAGGAGGGTCCTCGAGATGCGAGTCTGCGTCATTGGCGGCACCGGTCACATCGGCCGGTTCCTGACCCCGATGCTGGTCTCGGCGGGTCACGAGGTGAGCGTGCTCAGCTCCGGCCGGACGCCGCGGCCGGAGGGCGCCGCCTGGTCGGGTGTGCAGACGGTGACCCAGGCCTACGGCGTCCCCGGCTGGACCGCCGCGGTGCAGGCCCTGCGCCCCGAGGTCGTCATCGACATCCTCCAGGGCGACACGCCGGGGCTCTTCGACGCCCTCCGGGGCACCTGCGAACACCTCGTCGTCTGCGGGTCGCTGTGGATGCTCGGCCTGCCGCGGCTGGTGCCGACGCCGCCGGTGACCCAGGCGCCCTGCCGATTCGAGGGCTACGCGCGCCGTTACCGGCAGCTCCTCGAGACGCGCGAGCGCGCCGCGGCGGCGGGCATGGCCTTCTCGGCGATCCTGCCCCCGAACATCTGCGGCCCGGGCAAGATCCCGCTCGAGTGCCGCGGCGGCCGCAGTCTCGAGGTGCATCGCTCGCACCGCCGCGGTGAGACCGTCGTCCTGCCCGACCCCGGGAGTGTCCTCATCGGCCCCTGCGATGCCGAGGACATCGCCCGCGCCTTCGTCCGCGTCGTGCAGCAGCGCGCTGCCGCCGCCGGCCAGATCTTCACGGTCGGCAGCGCCTACGCCCTCACGGCGCTCCAGCTCGTCGAGACCTACGGCGCCCTCTACGGCGTGCGCCTGCCGGTCGAGCTGGTGAGCTGGGAGCGCTTCGCCGGCGAGGTCCTGCCCGACCCCGGGGCGCACTGGCACTTCCAGGCCAATATGTGCCCCGACATCAGCGCCCTCGCGAAACTGGGCTACCGCCCGGCCTACACGCCCGAGCAGACCCTGGAACGGGCCGTACGCTGGATGCACGACAACGGGCTGCGCTGACGCCGCCGGCCGCCACCCCGGCGGACGGCGGAAGGCGCTCGTAGGAGACATCGTGTCGCTGTGCTGTCGGTGCCGCTGCAGCTCGTGGACGCGCGCGCGTCTGTGGACACTCGCGCTCCAGCAGACCTGGCGAGCGATGGTTCACCTTGCCATGGCCGCCACCCCGGCGAACGGCGGAAGGCGCTATAGTGCCGGCGAGACAGACCGCCCGAACGGACGCGCCCGACCACCCGACCTTCAGGCAGGCCCCTGCCGGGTAGTCGCGTGCGCCCGCCGGCACCAGGAAAGGCGACGCCCTCATGGCTTCTGACCAGGACCTCCGCGAGCGCATCCTCGAGGCCGTGCAGGCCCGCCAGGGCAGCGGCGTCCGCCGCAGCGAGCTGCGCCGCGAGGTCGACTGCCACCGCGGCGCCGACGCCCAGCGCTTTCGCGAGGTCTTCCGCGACCTCTGCGCCGAGGGCATCCTCCTGCGCCAGCGCGGCGGACGCTACGTCCAGGCGGTGACGAAGGCCCTCGTGGCCGGCACCATCCAGGTCAACGGCCGCGGCTTCGGCTTCGTCACCCGCCAGGACGGCGGAACGGATATCTTCATCCCGCCGCCGGCACTCCTCGGCGCCATCTCAGGCGACCGCGTCCTAGTGGCCCTGACCGACCAGGATGACGAGCGCGGCCCGGTCGGCGAGGTCCGCCGCATCACCGAACGCCGCCACCGCGTCCTGGTCGCCTCGCTGGTCGAGCTGCCGAGCGGTCCGGCGGTGCGGCCGCTGCGGCGCGAGCTGCCGGCCTTCGTCGACCTCGCCGACGGCGGCCACGCCATCGACCCCGCCGACGTCGACCCCGGCGACTGGGTCGAGGTCTCGCTCCTGACTCCGGACAGCCCGCAGGCGCCCCTGCAGGCGGTGCTCCTGCGCCGCCTGGGCGGCGCCGACCCGATCAGCGCCGACCTCGATGCCATCGTCGCCGAGTTCGGCCTCCCCGAGCCCTGGAGCGCCGCCGAGGAGCAGGCCGCCGCCCGCCTCGAGCCGGTGGCCCTGGAACGCGTCGACGCCACTGCCCTCGAGGCCGTGACCATCGACCCGCTCGACGCGCAGGACTTCGACGACGCCCTCTCGATCACGCCCGGCCCGCAGCCGGGCCTGGTGACCATCGGCGTCCACATCGCCGACGTCGCCGCCTACGTCCCGGCCGACTCGGCCTTCGATGCCGGCGCCCGCGCCCGCGGCTTCACCGCCTACCTCCCCGGGCGGACCCTGCCGATGCTCCCGGCGGCCCTCGCCGGGCGGACCTGCAGCCTGATCGCCGGCGAGGAGCGCCTGGCCCACTCGGTCTTCATGGATATCGACGCGGCCAGCGGCGAGGTCGTGTCCCGGCGTCGCCAGCGCACCCGCATACGGGTGGTGCAGCGCCTGACCTTCGAGGACGTCGCCGCCGTCCTGGCCGACCACCCCGCCGGGCGCGGGCGCATCCCGCCGCGGGTGCATGAGATCGTCCGGCATCTCGGCGAGGTCGCCCGCGCCTGCCGGACCCGGCGGGCGGCCCAGGATGCCTTCCTCGACCTCGCCCTCCCCGAGATCCGCGTCCTCTGCACCGGGGCGCCGCCGCGCATCCAGGCCCTGCAGCGCGTCGAGGCCGGCCCGGCCCACCAGCTCGTCGAGGAGTTCATGCTGGCCGCCAATACCGCCGTCGCCGAGGAGCTCCTCGAGCGCGGCCTGCCCGGGCTCTTCCGCAACCACGACGAGCCCAAGCCCGCCGACCTCGCCGCCTTCCTCGTCTGGGCCCGCCAGACCCTGCACACGCGCCTGCCGGCCCTGGGCGACCGCGCCGCCGTCAACCGCCTCCTCGCCGAGGTCGCCCAGGACGCCCTCCGCGACACCGTCCTGGCGCAGTTCCTCCGGGCCCTGCCGCGCGCCGGCTACGGGGTCGAGTGCCGCGGCCACTACGGCCTCGGCAAGGAGATCTACTGCCACTTCACCAGCCCGATCCGGCGCTACCCGGACCTGGTCGTGCACCAGCAGCTCCTCGCCCTCGACCTCGGGCGCACCCCGCGCGGCGCCGCCGACTGCGACGCCCTCGGACAGGCGTGCACCAGCCTCGAGGAGCAGGTCGACACCGCCACCTACGCCGCCGTCGACCGCCTCAAGCTGCGCTACCTCCGCCAGCGCCAGGAGCAGAGCCCGGGCGAGGTCTACGAGGGCACCGTCTCGCGCTGCTCCAGCGACGGCCTCGGCGTCTACCTCCCCGAGGTCGGCATGGTCGGCGTCGTCCCGGCCTCGCGCCTTCCCGGCGGGCCGTACCGCCTCGACCGCCACAGCGGCCAGCTCCGCGGCAGTCGGGGTGGAAAAAGCTACAAGGCCGGCGATGTTATCTACGTTCAATGCCGGCGCGCCGACACCGTCCGCGGAGAGCTGCACCTCGAGCCCGTTCAGGCGCGGGTCTGAGGGCCCCCTCCGCGGTTTTCGTTGGGCGTCCGGCCGCGTCGTCAGGAATCAGGAGCTCCTTCACGTGTTGACGATTCTCTTCTCGATGTTGGTCGGTGTCGTCCTGGCGGGCGGCCTGCAGGTGGCCTGGCCGGGCCACCCGGTCGTCGTGGGCCTGGTCTGGCTCCTCGGCTTCTTCGGCACCTCGATTGCCATCAACCTGGTCATCCGGAAGCGTCTGGAGGCCATCTTCAAGGCCGTCCAGGCGCACATCGAGCAGTCGCAATCCCAGCTCCGCCGGCGCGCCATGCAGCAGCGCCTCACCGGCGACAACCGCGGCGCCCTGCAGAAGATCGAGGCCGAGCAGGACCGCAGCATCCGCGAAGCGGTGGCCATCCTCGACGGCATCGCACCCCTCAAGAAGTGGAATCTCCTGGCCGAACGCCAGGCCAATACCCTCAAGGGCCAGCTCTACTACCAGATCAAGGACTTCGAAGCCGCCCAGAGCTGCCTCGACCGCAGCCTCGTGCCCACACCTGACCCGCTTACCCTGGCGATGAAGATGGCACTCCTCTACCGCGCCGAGAAGTTCGACGATATCGACAAGGCCTTCCGCCGCGGCGTGAAGCGTTTCAAGGACGATAAGGGCACCCTCATCTACGCCCTCTACTCATGGATCCTCGTCAAGCGCGACCGCGTCGCCGATGCCATCGCGGTCCTCGACGAAGGCCGCACCCGCACCGAGGACGAGACCCTGCGCACCAACTGGCAGCACCTGACCAACAACCGCCTGCGGCACTTCTCCAACGCCGGCCTCGGCGAGACCTGGTACGCCCTCCACCTCGAGGAGCCCAAGCCGGTCAAGATCCGCCAGACCCGCTTCAGCGGCCCGCCGCGCCGCCGCTAGACCGGCCCGGCGTCGGCGCACCCCGCCACGCCGACTGGTCTGACCTGTCTGACCTGTCTGACCTGTCTGACCTGTCTGACCTGTCTGACCTGTCCGCCCGCCCCCGCGCGGCCGTGGCCGCGCCCCCGATCGGTCGCCTGTGGACGCGGTGCGCTCCGGGGGTATACTCACCCCGAGCGATGGCGACCGCGTGACACACGGGCAAGCGACCGGAGGATGGCAGCGATGACGGACGGCCTGGGACGATGCAAGCGGCTGGTGGTGGTTCTGGCGGCGTCTCTCGGCATCGGCGCGGCGACCGTCTTGGCCGACAGCCTCCTGCCGGCGGACGCCGAACGCGTGCCGATCGCCAATGGCTCCTTCGACGAGGGCTGGGAGAATGGCCTCCCGCGCGGCTGGAAGGCCTACAAGACGGCCTCCGAGTCGCGCCGCCGTGAGCCCGTGCCCGCCGAGGATGGCAAGGCCCTGCGCCTGGTCGACGACGACCCGGCCGAAGAGATCGGCGTCACGCAGTCCTTCCCCCTCGCTCCGGGACGCTTCTACGAGCTCGAGGTGCAGGCCCGCATCGAGGACGGCGGCAACGCCGACGGCTTCTACGCCCAGCTCCGCTTCCTGCCCGCGGATCGCATCGCCCAGGCGCCCATCGAGGTCGGCGCGGACGGCGCCATCGGGCGCGTCTGGGTCGGCGACCAGGCCCCGGCCGACACCACCCAGGGCATCATCTACCTCTACTCCTCCCGACCGGACCGCCCGCGCATCGTCATCGAGGAGGCCATCCTCCGCGTCATCGACTTCCAGGACTTCGCAGCCGTCACCGCGCCCAAGCGCCTCGTCCTCGAGACCCCGTTGGTGCGTGGCGGCGTCGGCGAGATGCGCCTGGTGGTGCCGTCGGCGGAGCCCTGGGCCGGCCTCGGCCAGGGCCTGGCGGCGGCGCTGAAGGCGCGCCTCGGCGTGGCGGTGCCGGTGCAGACCGGCGACGCGGTGACCCAGGCCGACCTCGAGGCCGGCACCGCCATCCTGCTCGGCCACATCGGCAACAACCGCGCCATGCTCTACCCGTACTCGCACAGCCTCTGCTTCAGCGACGGGCTCTACCCGGGCGCCGGCGGCTTTGAGCTGCGCACCATCCACGACCCCTGGGGCAACGGCCGCAACCTGGTCGTCCTCGGTGCCTCCGATCCGGCTGGACAGGAACGCGCCATCGCCGCCTTCCTCGAGGGCCTCCCGGCCGCCGCGCCCGACGTGGTCCTGCCGCCCCTCTTCCGCGTTGAACACAGCGAGATCGTCGCCAGCAGCCTGCGCAACGTCTTCACGCGCACTCTCGACGACGCCTGGCGGCAGGGCCAGGAGGCCGACGCCGAGAAGCAGCTCCTCCAGGGCATCCACTGCGGCCTGTTCACCCTGGCCCAGCGCGCCGGACAGGCCTATGCCCTCAGCCAGCGCCCCGAGTACGCCCGCGAGTTCGTCTGGCTCATCCGCCGGGCTCAGACCCACCACGACAGCAAGCCGACCACCTACGGCGGCCCCTGGGGCATGGACTCCGATTTCATGATCCACCGCGTCATACCCGTCTGGGATGCCCTCGAGGAATGCCCGGCCCTGAGCGACGCCGACCGCCTCGAGGTCTCGCAGATCCTGCACCGCTGGGTCGGCGACCTCATCCACAAGGGCCGCCCGCAAGGCCGGCAGGTGCGCTTCAACCACACCACCTTCCCGGCCCTCGGCGGCCTCTACGCCGGCCAGTACTTCGAGCGCTACTACAACGACGCCAAGGCTATGCAGTGGCTGCGGCAGGCCCACGAGGTCTTCCGCTTCCAGGCCAGTACCACCAAGCCGCACTGCGACTGCAACTCCTACCAGTGGCTGACCGTGCAGCACACCATGCACTACGCCCTCGCCTCGGGCGACCTCACCTACTTCGAGAACGGCAACATCCGGCGCCTCGCCGACTACCTCCTTCTCAGCCAGAACCCGCGCGGCGACGGCGTGGCCTACGGCGATATCGGCCTCTGGCGCAGCGGCCGCGCCGGCGACGGCCTCCTGCGCGGCATCTACTGGTACCGTCAGGACCCGGCCGTGGCCTGGCTGCTCGGCAATGGCCAGGCCGCCGACCTGCGCCCGATCATCGGCGGCTATGCCCTCCCGCTCGGCGAGCAGACGCCGCCTCCGGCCTGGCTCGGCCTGGCCTCATGGCCCCTCGATGAGGCCTGGCACCGCAGCTTCGCCGGCGTCCGCACGACGCCCCTGGAGCGGACCTTCGACAAGATCGCCTGCCGCTCCGGCTACGAGCCCCAGGCCGCCTACCTGCTCCTCGACGGCCTCGGCACCGGCGGCCATGGCCATATGGACGGCAATGCCATCCTGCAGTGGTCCGAGGACGAGCGCATCTGGCTCGCCGATGGCGACTACATCAAGTCCCTGCCCAAGTACCACAATACCCTCCTCGTCCTGCGCGACGGCCAGTCGGTGCGGCCGCCGGATGCCGCCGAGCTGCTGCACGCCGCCGACCTGCCCGGCACCGGCTTCTCACAGACCGCCCTGCGCGGCTACGCCGGCGTCGACTGGGAGCGCTCCGTGGTCTGGCTCAAGGGCCGCTGGTTCGCGGTCATCGACCGGGTCACCGCGAAGGAAGACGGCGACTACAGCCTGCGCGCCGTCTGGCAGACGGTCGGCACGACCCGCCACCATGCCAGCGGCCTGGATGTCGAACAGGGCGGCCGGCACGCCCGCATCGCCTTCGCGACCGGCACGCCCACCCTGGTCCACAGCGACGCCGCCCTCGGCAGCAACTGGCGCAGCTACCCGTATGCCGGCGATGGCACCGTGCGCGTCCTGCAGGGCATCGTCGGCGGGCCGCTGAAGGCCGGCGAGCGCCGCGAGCTGGCGACGATCCTGGATGCCTCCGGCGAGGCGCCCTCCGAGGCCGTCATCGAGGCCCTCGGCGACGGCCTCTACCGCGTCCGCGATGCCGCCGGAGCCACCCTGGTGGCCCTGGCCGACGACGGCGCCGTCTGCCGCCTCGGCCCCGCCACAGCCCTGCCAGCCGCGGCCCTGGTGGTGGCCCCCGAACGCCTCGCCGCCTTCGCCGCCGGCCTGCCCGGGCAGACGAGCGCGGTCGACGTCGAGCAGGACCGCGCTCAGGGCGCCGCCCAGG
>JAGVUW010000155.1 GCA_019136035.1 Verrucomicrobiota bacterium
AGGCGGTGCGGGGATCGGGGAAAGCGCCGGTCAGATGAGAACGGTACCGTTCCCACGCAGCACGAGGGTTGCGTCGGTCGGATCGCCAGGGGCCGGCGCTGCTGTCCCGGGGGGATGCGGACGAAGATCGTGCCGCAAAGAGGCGCAAGAGACGCAAGAAGGAGAAGGGGAAGGAGAACGCCTCCACAGCGGGAACCCCGGCGCGCCGGCCGTGTCAATCCCCGTAGAAAGTGGTCGTCAGCAGTAGGGTGCAGGGGTTGACTGGGCTGACGATCACCGGGGCTGACAAGGTCAGCCCACATAAGCCCGGCTGGGTGGTGACGATGAAGCCATCCAACCGGGCTTCTCCTTTCCTGGGCCTGTCTCGGTGCGGGGGCGCCGTCGACTGGCGGCGCGGCGGCCGGGAGGGCATGGTACGGGACGGCGTGCGCATGGTGGATCCCGGTGGAGGCAGTCAGCGATGTCGAAGGCGGTATGGGCGGCGGTGCTGGTCGGCGTGGGCGGCAGCCTCGGCTGCATGGCGCGTTACGGTCTCAGCCTGGCGGGGGCGCGGCTGCTGCCCGGGTGGCCTCTGGGGACCTTCGCGGCCAACTGCCTCGGCTGCCTGCTGATGGGCCTGGTCACCGAGCTGGCCGGGCATGGCTCGGCTCTGTCGCCCGAGGCGCGTCTGGTCCTGGCCACCGGCTTCTGCGGCGGCTTCACGACGATGTCCGCGATGGTCGCCGATGCCGGGCGCATGCTGGAGTCCGGCCATCTGATGCAGGCGGCGTGGTACCTCGGCCTGACCCTGGCCGGCTCGGCGCTGGCCTTCGCCCTCGGCACGGCGGCGGTGCGCCTGGCGCTGCGCTGGAGCGGTGTCGGTGCCGGGGCCTGAGCGGTCGCCGGCTCAGCCCTCGGGGTCGACGATCTTGCCGGGGTTCATGATGTTCAGCGGGTCGAGGGCGCGCTTGATGGCGCGCGTCATGGCGAGCGTGCCGGCATCGAGGACGAGGGGGAGGTAGGCCTTGCGCTTACAGCCGATGCCGTGCTCGCCGGAGATGCGTCCGCCGAGCCGGGCGGTCTCGCGGTAGAGGTCGGTGAGGAGCCGCGGCAGGGTCTCGCGCCAGCGTTCGAGGGTCCACCCGGGGTTCATGACCGGGGTGGCGTGGAGGTTGCCATCGCCGGCGTGGCCGTAGCAGGGTATGGGGACGCCGTAGGTTGCCGAGAGGCGCTCGACGGCCTCGACCATGGCCGGTATGGCCGCGATCGGTACGACGATGTCCTCGAGGCTCTGGTGCGGGCTGAAGACCTTGAAGGCCTCGGCGACGTTGCGGCGTATGCGCCAGAGTCGTTCCGAGGTAGTGCGGTTATCGGCGACGTAGATCTCGACGGCCCCGGCGGCTTCGCAGGCCTCGCCGATGCGCTCGTAGTCGTCGACGATGCGTTCGGGGTCGTTGCCGTCGACGGTGATGAGGAGCATGGCGCCGGCATCGGCGCAGGGCAGGCTCTCGTTGAGGTAGCGGCAGGACGCCTGCAGGCTGGTGCGGTCCATGAACTCGATGGCGGTGGGGATGATGCCGGTGCGGGTCATCAGCCGCGGCACCGCGCCGATCGCCTCGCGCGGGCTGCGGAAAAGGCACAGAAGGTCGGCGCTGGCACGCGGCAGGGGCAGGAGCTTGAGGATGACCCGCGTGATGATGCCCAGAGTGCCCTCGGAGCCGACCATGAGCTGCAGGAGGTTCAGGCCGGTGACATCCTTGACCAGCTTGCCGCCGAGACAGAGCAGCTCACCGCTGGGCGCGACCACATCGAGTCCCATGACGTAGCGGCCGGTGACGCCGTACTTGACGGCCTTGCCGCCGCCGGCGTTCTCGGCGACATTGCCGCCGATGCAGCAGGTCTCCAGGCTCATCGGGTAGCCGGCGTAGAAGAGCCCATGCGGCCGTAGCGCCTCGTTGATCTCGCTGGTGACGACGCCGGGTTCGACGACGACCATGAGGTTCTCGGTGTCGATCTCCAGGATGCGGTTCATGCGGCCGAGGTCGACGACGATGCCGCCGTGGATGGGTATGGCGCCGCCGGAGAGGCCGCTGCCGGCGCCGCGCGGGGTGATCGGCAGGCGGTGCGCCACGGCCAGGCGCACGATGGCCTGAACCTCGTCGGCCGAGCCGGGACGCACCGCCAGCTCCGGCGGCCGGGCGCCATCGGCCTCGACCGACTCGTCACGGCCGTAGGGCGCCAGGCGCTCGGGCTCGGCGTAGACGACGTGGTGTGCCCCGACGATGTCGGCGATCGCGCCGGCGATGGCGGGTGTGACCGTGCCATAGGCCGTGTTCACGCGGCGGGCCCTCCCTGGTTGCCCTGGCCGCCGTGGTCGCCGTCGCCGCCCCGGCCCCGGCGTGCCTGCTGCAGCCTGGCGGTGAGCACGGGCAGGACCTCGAAGAGATCCCCGACGATGGCCAGGTCGGCCACCTTCAGAATCTGCGCCTCCGGGTCATTGTTGATCGCCAGGATGGTCTCGCTGGTCTGCATGCCGGCGAGGTGCTGGACCGACCCCGAGAGCCCGACCGCGACGTAGAGCCGCGGCGAGACGGTCTTGCCGGAGAGCCCGACCTGGTGCGGGTAGTCGAGCCAGCCGCGGTCGACGACATCGCGGCTGGCGCCGAGGGCGGCATCGAGGCTCTCAGCCAGGGCTCGCGCCAGGCCGAGGTTGTCGGCCTTGCGGATGCCGCGGCCGACCCCGACCACCACCTCGGCGTCCTGGAGCGCCCGCGACTCGGTCGAGGGGATATGCTCGAGGTGCCGCACGCGGCTGCGCAGGAGGTCCTCCCCTGGCCGCAGCCTCTCCAGGGTGCCCTGCCGGTGCGGGTCCGGCACCGGCAGCGGCGTCGCGTGCGGCCGGACGGTGGCCATCTGCGGGCGATGACGCGGGGTGCGGATGGTCGCCAGGATGTGGCCGCCGATGGCCGGGCGGGTCTGCAGGAGGTCGCCGGTCGCCGGGTCGATGGCGAGGTCGGTGCAATCGGCGGTCAGGCCGGTGCGCAGCAGGACCGCGAGGTAGGGCATGACGGTGCGTCCGGTGCTGGTCGCCGCCGCCAGCAGGATCTGCGGCTGACGTTCGCGCACCTGCGCCGCCAGGCAGGCCGCCCAGGGCTCGACGGTGAAGGGCGCCAGGGCTTCGTGTTCCAGTGCCAGGACGCCGTCGGCGCCGGCGGCGATGAGGCTCTGCAGGGCCTCGTCCGGGAGGCTCGGCCCCGGCAGGACGGCCCACAGGGGCGCGGAGAGCGCCGTCGCCAGGGCGCGCCCGCGGGCGATGAGTTCGTAGCTGACCCGCGCCGGGCGGCCGTCGGCCGGCTCGGCGAGGACCCACACGGGTGCCATGCTGGCTGGTGGCATATCAGAGCAGCCCTCGCGCGTTGAGCACCGCCACGACGCGGTCGGCGGCCGCCTCCAGATCCGCGCTGTCGCGGATGGTCAGGCGTTCGCAGGTGCGGCCGAGGCGCGGGCGGAAGATGCGTTCGACGCGCGTCGGCGAGCCCTTGAGGCCGAGGTCCTCGGCGGGGAGGCCCAGATCGGCAGCGGTCCAGACGGCCACCTCGGCGCGACGGGCACGCTGCTTGCCGCGCAGGGTCGGCAGGCGCGGTTCGGCCAGTTCCTTCACGACCGTGACCACGGCGGGCAGGTCGGCCTCGAGACGCTCGCGGCCGGTCTCGACGAGGCGCTCCACCCGGCACTGCGCCGGCGGCTGCAGGGCCAGTCGCGAGACGTAGGTCAGCACCGGCAGGCCGAGGAAGGCCGCCAGGCCGGGGCCGACCTGGCCGGTGTCGCCGTCGGTGGCGCGTTCGCCGCAGAGGATCAGGTCGACCGGCCAGAGGCGGCGCACCGCCGCGGCCAGGACATTCGCCGTCGACCAGGTGTCGGCGCCGGCAAAGGCGCGGTCGGTGAGCAGCACGGCGCGGTCGGCGCCCATGGCCAGGACTTCGCGCAGGGCCACCTCGGCCCGCGGCGGGCCCATGCTGAGCGCCACCACCTCGATGGTGCCGTCGGGGGCGGCCTCGCGCAGGCGCAGGGCCGCCTCGACGGCATAGAGGTCCAGGGGGTTGACGATGGCATCGACGCCGTCGCGGACCATCGTCCCGGTCGTCTCGTCCATGCGGACGGCGGTGGTTTCGGGCACCTGCTTGATCGGCACCACAAGGCGCATACGGCGGCTCCTAGACGTCGGTGCGGCCCGGTCGGGCCATCGCCGCAATCTGGCGGATCCGCGGCAATTGTCAACCAACCGGCTGAGGGCGCCTGTCAGGGCGCCCTCAGCCGGTGTTGTGCCTTGAACCCCAGAGGGTGTGATGGTAATCTCTGCGAGACACGTGGAACTCGGGGGCTGTGCGCCCGGTTGTGATGCTGAGTCTGTCTGGGTAGCGTGCTCTATGATCCTCCTGTCGTCAGATCCGGTCTGCGATGCGGCGTACCCGTCGGGGATGCTCCGGCTGCGGTATGAGAGCGCCGTGGACGGCGTGCGGGACTGGGCCCTGTTTCGCCCGGGGGACACCCGCCGGAACACGATCGTCTGGACTATGCCAGGAACAGCCCGCATCCGGTGCTGCAGAATCTCGCTCGCGTCGTCTTCGCCGCCTACGGCGGGAGTCCGGAGGAGAAGCCCGAGCTGTACGAGGCGCGCTCGGTCCTACGGCACGCCGACAGGCTGACCATGCCGGTCGTCCTGACCATGGGTGAGAACGACGCGCTGATACCGGTCAGGGAGACCCGGAAGATCGCGGCGGCCATGGCGGGCCGCGAGACCTTCGTCTACCACGAGGTCCGCGGTGGCGATCACGACGCCGCGCTCTGGGTCGACGTCGACCTCGAGACGCTGCGGATCCGCGAAGCGCCGCGGTCGTAGGAGAGGGGCTGGGGAGACCTCGTACGAGCCGGGTCGACGTCGGTGTGCTGTTGACGCCATTGCGACTCGTGGACGCGTTCGCGTCTGTGGACACTCGCGGTCCAGGGCACATGGCGAGCGATGTTCCGCCTTACGACGCCGGGTTGCCTGGGATAGCCGGGGCTGGATTGGGGCGCTATACTGGCCGTTGCGGTCGGGAGGGTGCCGGGCCCGTGCCGCTGGCGGGCAGGCGGCACGGCTGGGCATGAGCATGGCATTGACTCCACCCAAGACAGGGCAGGAACTCCTGGATCTCTACGCGGCGGACCTGCGCAGTCACCTCCTCGAGGTGGCAGCCGGCTTCGACCGCATCGAGCGTGCCGGCGGCGCGGACGCGTCGCGTCTGGCGCGTCTGCGTCAGGCGGCGGCGATTGCCGTCGACAGCCGGCCCGAGCGGGCGCGGCGGCTCCTCGAGGAGCTCTCCGAGTGAGCGGCGCGGACGACCACGAGCCGGTGCTGCGCCGGGCCGACCTCAGTGACGAGGGCGCCATGCGTCTGGCGCTGCGTCTGGCGGAGCAGGCCGAGGGCAGCGGCGAGGTCCCCGTCGGCGCGGTCGTCATCGGCCAGGGCCGCGTCCTGGCGCGGGCCTGCAATCAGGTCGAGATGCTCCACGACGCCACCGCGCACGCCGAGATGATCGCCCTGACGCAGGCCTCCGCGGCGCTGGGCGACTGGCGTCTGAATGAGTGCACTCTGGTGGTGACCAAGGAGCCGTGCGCCATGTGCGCCGGTGCCATGGTCAACGCTCGTCTGGGGCGCCTGGTCTTCGGCTGTGCGGATCCGCGCATGGGCGCCGCCGGCAGCGCCCTGAGCATCACGGATCACCCGGGGATGCTGCATCGCGTCGAGGTCCGCGGCGGCGTCCTGGCCGGTGAGTGCCAGGCGATGCTGCAGGCCTTCTTCCGTCGGCGTCGCCAGGAGGAAAAGGACACCCGGGCCCATGGCCAGACTCTCGAATGACTTCAGTTGGTCGGTGTCCCGCGCCGGGCTCTTCCGGGAGTGCGAGCGGGCCTACTACTACAACTACTACGGCTCCTGGGGTGGCTGGGAGGCCGAGGCGCCCGAGCGCACGCGGCTGCTGTACCTCCTCAAGAATCTGAAGACCCTGCCCATGTGGGCCGGGAGCATCGTCCACGAGACCATCGGCGAGGCCTTGCAGCGTCTGGCGCGCACCGGTCAGGCGATGTCTCTCGAGGAGCTGCAGGCGCGGGCGCGCACCCGCCTGCGTTCGGGCTGGCTGGAGGCGGTCAGTGGCGAGTGGCGGACGCGTCCGAAGAAGACCAACCTGCAGGAGCTCTACTACGGCAACGGCCGCTCGCTGCCGCGTGAGATCACCGACAGCACCAAAGAGCGGGTCAATACCTGCCTGGCGGCCTTTGCGGAGAGTGCCGTGCGGCGTGAGATCGAGGCGACGCCCTACCTGCAGTGGAAGCCGATCGACACCCTCGACACCTTCAGCATCGACGACCTGAAGGTCTGGTGCGCCATCGACTTCGCCTACACCGACGCCGCCGGCGCCGTGCGCGTGATCGACTGGAAGACCGGCTCCGAGGACCGCGAGTCGCTGACCACGCAGTTGGCGTGCTACGCCCTCTACGCCGCCGAGAAGTGGTTCGCCTCGCTGGACCGCCTGCGCCTCTGCGGCGTCTTCCTCGGCGATCAGGCCCGTGTCAGCGACTACCCGGTCCAGCCCGAGATGCTGGTCAACACCAAGGACCTCATCCTGACGAGTGCCGAAGCGATGCGCTCGCGCCTCGACGACGTCGCCGCCAACCAGGCCTCGGAGGAGCGCTTCCCGTTCTGTGAGAACGAGCGCGTCTGCCGGCGCTGCAACTTCCGCCAGGCCTGTCCGTACGTGAATGCCGCTCCTCCGGCCGCGCCGTGAGATCTGACCGCCGCGGCCGCGGCCGCGGCACCCCCCCCTTAATTAAAGGAATAGCGAGACGATGGATATCCTCTTCATCGGTGGCACGGGCAATATCTCTTCGGACTGCGCGGCGCTGCTCCTGTCCCGGGGCCATCGCGTCACCCTGGTGACGCGCGGCCGGACGCCGGTGCCGGCCGGCTTTGAGGCAGTCGTCGCCGACCACGCCGACGCCGCGGCCATGCGCGCCGCGCTCGGCCGGCGGCACTTCGACGCCGTGGTCAACTTCATCGCGTATGACGTCCCCGACGTCCAGCGCGACGTCGAGCTCTTCCGCGGCCGGACCGGCCAGTACGTCTTCATCAGCACGACGGTGGTCTACCGCAAGCCGCCGGCGCGTCTGCCGGTCACCGAGGCGGACCCCCTCGGCAACGACTTCAGCCTCTACGGCCGCAAGAAGCAGGCCTGCGAGGACTTCCTGCGGGACCACGCCGGAGCGGGCTTCCCCGTCACCATCGTGCGGCCCTCGCACACCTACTCGTCGCGCTGGATTCCGAATCCGGTCAGCAGCGTCGGCTATACTGTCGCGGCGCGCCTGGAGCAGGGCCGCCCGGTGTTCATTCACGACGACGGCCAGGGCCTCTGGACGCTCACCAGCAGCGCCGACTTCGCGGTCGGCCTGGCGGGGCTGCTCGGCAACTCGGCGGCGCTGAACGACGCCTTCCAGATCACCTCGGACGAGGTCCTGACCTGGAATCAGATCCTGGCCGAGATCAGCCTGGCCCTGGGCGTCGCCGCGCCGGCGATCGTGCACATCCCCACCGAGGCCATCTGCGAGATCGAGCCGGTGATGCATGACAAACTCAAGGGCGACAAGGCCCACCCCGGGGTCTTCGACTGCGCCAAGGTGAAACGTCTCGTGCCGGACTTCGACTGCCGGACCGGCTTCCGCCAGGGCATCCGCGCCGCCGTGGCGTGGTTCCGCCAGGAACCGTCCCGGCAACGCCCGGATGCGGCGGTTGACGCGCTCTTCGACCGCGTCATCGCCGCCTGGGAACGCCGCCGCGCCTGAGGGCTGCCTGCCACGGCGGAGAAGGGACTCAAGGGACTCAAGGGACTCAAGGGACTCAAGGGACTCAAGGGGAGGCCCACGGGCGGCGCCGCGGACCGCGCTGTAGTGGCGGCAGTGCCAGCCGCTCTTTTCGGGCGCCGGTGGCGCCCGTGAGGTCCACGGGCGGCGCCGCGGACCCACGTGACCGGCGCCGCGGACCGCGTTTGTCGTGGCGGCTGTGGCCAGCCGCTCCTTCCGGGCGCCGTGGGCTGGGCGGTAGCGTGCCGGCCTGCGGGCCGGCGAGGAGGCCGTCATGGCGAACAAGGCTGATGCAGCGCTGTATGCCCTCTGTGTGTATGTCCCGCTGGCGCAGTCCGAGGCGGTGAAGGCGGCGTTGTTTGCAGCCGGTGCCGGCCGCCTGGGCGCCTACGACTCCTGCTGCTGGGAGGCGGCCGGCGTGGGTCAGTTCCGTCCCCTGGCCGGTTCGCAGCCGGCCTTGGGCCGGCACGGCGTCCTGGAGCGCGTCGAGGAGCTCCGCCTCGAGATGATCTGCACGGCCTCGGCCTTGCCCGCGGCCCTGGAGGCCCTGCGCGCCGCGCACCCCTACGAGACCCCGGCCTTCGCCTACTGGCCCATCAACCCGCCTCTGGACTCCTGAACCTGCGTGCGCCGTGCGGCCGTCCTGCGTGGCCGCGGCCGCCCGTGGGGGGAGGCGCCCTCAGCGGCGCAGCTTGGGCTGGGTCCAGGCGGCGCCCATGTGCAGCCAGGACGGGCCGCCGGTACAGACGGCCTCCAGACGCAGACGCTTGACACCGCGGAGGTCGGCGGTGAGATGGACGTCGGGACGCTCCCAGGTCACACTCGCGGCGGCCAGTTCACGGCCATCGCCCTTGATGATGAAGCGGACCTGCTCACTGCCGGCGCGGCTGGGCAGGAGGGTCGCTTCGGGGCTGTTGTGGAGGGTGGCGCCGGTGGAGAGTGACCGCCAAGTGCCGTCGAGGTCGTACTCCAGGACGGCCGGGGCGCGCAGGCCGAGGGCGCCACGGAGCGGCTGGCCGAAGAAGCTCCTGCCGATGCCGACGGCGCCGCGCATCTGGTCGATGAGATCCGGCCGCAGGTCGGTCAGGGCCATCTCGGCGACATCGCCCGGGGCCTGCTCGCAGGCGGGGAAGCCCTGGGGGGCGAGGCCGGCGCGGACGGCGTCATTGCCGGTCCACCACGAGCCGGCCTCGACACTCCAGTCGGTGCCGAACCACCCCACCAGGCGGAGCGACTCCGGGCCGGCGGAGAGGGCGTCGTAGACGGCGTAATCGAAGTACTTCCGGGAGTCATGGACGCCCCAGTTGAACCAGTTG
>JAGVUW010000204.1 GCA_019136035.1 Verrucomicrobiota bacterium
GGCCGCGACGCTGGCGCCGCCGGCGGACGCACCGTCCGCCGCCGCCCCCGCCGCGGCCATCGCCCCCGGCGAGCTGCGCGTGGCCGTCACCGGCCTGCTCGACCGCCAGGGCTGGCTGTCGGTCCTCGTCTTCGACCGCGCCGACGGCTTCCCCCACGACGTCGAGCGGGCCGCCCACCGCCAACGCCTCCGCCTCAGCGATGCCCCGCCCGCCGCGGCCCTGGTGTTCCGCTTCACTGACCTCGCCCCCGGACGCTATGCCGTCGTCGCCCTGCACGACGCCAATGGCAACCGCCACCTCGACACCGGCCTCTTCGGCAAGCCCCGCGAACAGATCGGCGCCTCCAACAACCCACCCATGCGCTTCGGGCCGCCACGCTTCGAGCGCGCCGCCTTCACCCTCCCGGCTGAGGGCGCCACCATCGACATCGCCCTGCGCGGCCTGTAGGCCACGCCGAGGAGCCCCGCCGCGGTGACTACCAGCATGCCACCTCCAGAACCGTCCGCCAACAGCCCCGCGGGAGCCGCACTCCGCGCCGGCGACCTCGCCGCCGCCGTCGGCATCGTCGCCGCTGTCGCCCTCATGGTGGCGCCGACCCTCGGCTTTGCCTTCCTGCATGGCTGGGATGACAACCTCCACATCACCACCAACACCGCACGCCTCACCTTCAGCCCCGCCAACGTCGCCTACTGGTTCACCCACGACGCGGTGAGCTGCTACCTGCCCCTGACCATGCTCTCGTATATGGCCGACTACGCGGTGTGGGGCCTGAATGCTCTCGGCTTCCGCCTCCAGAACCTCCTCTGGCACAGCCTCGCCGCGGTCGGCTTCCTCGTCCTCCTGCGCCGCCTCGGCCTGCGCACCCTCCCGGCCTTCCTCGGAGCCCTCCTCTGGGCCATCCACCCGCAGCGCGTCGAGTCGGTGGTCTGGATCTCGGAACGCAAGGATGTCCTCTGCGCCGCCGGGTACATCGCTGCCCTCCTGGCCTACCTCCAGGCGCGCCAGCGCGGCCGCCGGCCGGTCCTGGCTATGGCCTGCTTCCTCGCCGCCATGCTGTCGAAGTCGATGGCCATCAGCCTGCCGGTCGCCTTCCTGGCCCTCGAGGCGCACCTCTGGTGCCGCACGCACGGCCGGCGCTGGCCGGCGCGCTCCGACTGGATGGCGCTGCTACGGCGCCTGGCGCCCTTCGTCGTGGTCGCGGCCGCCTTCATACCGGTGACCATCTACTTCCAGAGCATACCCGTCGACGAGACCCCGCCCGGGCGACAGGTCGTCGTCGCCGCCCATAACCTCCTCTGGTACGCCGGCAAGACCCTCTGGCCCGGCCGCCTCTGCCCGATCTACCCGCGCCTCGACCTCGGCCCCGCCGGCGTGGCCGGCCTCGCCGGCCTCTGGCTGGCCCTCGGCGGCCTCCTGGTCGCCGCCTGCCGGCGCTGGTCCGCGGCCGTCGTCGGCGTCGTCCTCCCGGCCCTCCTCGCCTACGCCGCCGCCCTGGCGCCGGTGTCCGGACTGGTGCCGCTGGGCCATGTCGATATGTCCGACCGCTATGCCCTCATACCGACCATGGCCCTCTGGGCCCTCGCCGCCGCCGGCCTGAATGCCCTGCCGTCGCTCGACCCGCGCCGCCCCGCCGCCGCGGCCTGGCAGCGCCTCGCCCTGCCGGCCCTGGCCTGCCTCGCCGCCGGCTACCTCATCGCCGGGGTCCTCTACGGGCGGCTCTGGCGCGATATCGAGACCCTCACCCGCAGCGCCTGCCAGCGCGAACCCGCCAGCGTCTTCGCCCTCGGACAGCTCGGCGATATCCTCATCGACGCCGAGCGCTTCGACGAGGTCCTCGTCTGCGGCGCCCGCCTCGCCGCCGCCGACCACGCCTGGATGACACCCGCCGCCCGCCAGCGCGCCCTCGCCCGCGGCCTCTACCTCCAAGGCTTCGCACTCTTCCGCCTCGGCCAGCCCGACGAGGCCCTGCATGCCTTCGAGGCCATCGCACCCCAGCTCGCGACCACCATCTTCCACGAACCCACCCGCAATACCGTCGTCTACGCCATGATGGCCGAGATCTACCTCCAGCGCGGCCAGACCGACGCCGCCGTCGCCTGCTACGACGCTATCCTCGAACGCCTCGACCCCGAGTCCTTCGAAGCACACTTCTACGCCGCCGTCCGCGCCCTCCAGACCGGCCGCGACAACGAGGCCCGCCGACATCTCCAGGCCGCCGAACAACGGCGCCCCGGACACCCCCTCGTCCAGCAGAACCTCGCCCGACTCGGCCCGGCGCCGACCGCACCCGCCCCGACCCCGGCGGCAACGCCACCACCCGCCCCCGGCGCCACGCCATGAGCCCGATACCCCGCCATCGCCCCGCACCCGACCCCGACCCGGCCGGCACCGCGTCCGACCGGCCGAGCCCGGCCGCACCGGCCGCGCCGCCCGGACCAGCCGACACCGCCGCGCCCACGACACCCCCCGCCGATGCCGGCCACGACCCGCAGGCCCCGACCGAGCACCGTCCCAATCCCTGGCGGGCCGTGCTCCCCGACCTCGCCGCCTTCGCCCTCGGCCTCGGCCTCGCCTACGCCCTCGCGTGGCAGACCGCGGACCTCGTCTGGAGCCTCTGGCTCGGCAGCCTCGTCATCGGCTACCTGACCATCCTCACGACCCTCGGCAGCGCCGGCCTCACCTGGCTGCGCCTCTGCCGTCACCCCGATCTCACCGCCGGCCATCGCGCCCCGCTCGCCCTCGGCGGCATCCTGGCCGGACTCTTCACCCTGGCCTTCTTCTCGGTGCACTTCTGCGGCTTCCACGCCGGACACTCGGTCTTCCTCAACAGCTTCTTCCCCCTGGAAGGCGCCCCCAAGGACGGCTTCGGGAGGGCCTTCGTCAACCCGCCCCTCCTCTGGCTGATGGCCTGGAGGCACCTCGTGCGCCCCTACGGCCTCTTCCTCATCCCGGCCATCCTCACCGAACGCGACGCCATCCTCGGACCCATCCTCCGCGCCTGGCGGACGCCCCTCGACGCCACGTCACCGGCCCCCGGCGCGCTGCAACCGCCCGGCACCGCCCGCGCCACGACGCCCCCGGACGAGGCCCCCCGCCGGAAGCCCGCGCCGCAGGGCCTGAACGAAGCCATGGTGCGGCCCTACGCCAACGTCATCCGCATGCACCTCCTCATCTTCTTCTTCGCCTTCTGCCACGCCGTCAAGCTCGACTCCTTCATCGTCTACGCCGTCGTCTACGCCGTCTACTTCTTCCCCTGGCGTACCGTCAAGGCCCTCCGCCCCGCCCGCCGGCGCGGCGCCGCCCAGGCGCCTGGACGCCGGAACCCGACACTGAAAACGTGATGTTCCTGGAACGGGGGGGGCCAGGGGCACCGAGGTCGGTGTGCCGGAACCCGACACTGCCACAGGGCTATTCCAGGATCGCGTCAGCGCTCGGCCTGCCACCCTGAAAGGGTGCCAGGCCGTAGCCGGGGGTCGCGCGAGAGCACGACCCCCGGAGAACGCGAACCCAGCTTGGCCTGCTACCCTGAAAGGGTGCCAGATCGTAGCCGGGGGTCGCGCAAGAGCACGACCCCCGGAGAACGCGAACCCACGAACCAAGCACCCTGAAGGGGGTGCCAGAATCCGGCAGAGGAGCCGTCCCCGACTGCGTACGGCGTGACAAAGCCCCCCGGCACGCTACACTACAGACCCGTACCGCGACCGCCCCCCGGCGCGTCGCGACCCTACCCCCCCGCGGAGGGGTGGCTGAGCGGTCTAAGGCAGCGGTCTTGAAAACCGCCGTCGGGCTTGCCCGACCGTGGGTTCGAATCCCACCCCCTCCGCCATCCCTTCCCATCCCCAGCCGAGGTGTCGTGCCACGGTTGCCCCCACGCCACGGCCGACCGGACTCGCCCTCAGCCGCTCCCCCGAGAGTGGCACAGGAGTCGCGCCCGCGTCGGCGAGAGTGGCACAGGCGTCTCGCCTGTGTCTGCGTCCTCGAGAGTGGCACAGGCGTCTCGCCTGTGTCTGCGGCGGCGCCGCAGAAAACACCGGGGTCAAACCTGTCGCCGTAAGCTCATTGGCCTCTGACCATCAAGTCACTGTGCGGCAGAGGGGCGTTCGTGGCCGGGGGGCCCGTCGATCGACCGCAGAGGACGCCGAGGTACGCAGGGGGGGGCCTATGGCCGATGGGGGACGTCTTTCTACCGCGGAGGACGCCGAGGTACGCAGAGGGAGGCCGAGGGACGGCCCATGGCCGCATCGATCACGGCCCCGCTCTCCTCGCCGCCGTCCATCCTCTGCGTACCTCTGAGTCCTCTGCGGCGCCCACCTTCCCCGCTCCCCTCCCAGACCTCCATCCTCCGCGTTCCTCCTCTGCGCCCCTCTGAGTCCTCTGCGGTGGCCACCTTCCCCGCTCCCCCTCCCAGCCCCCAATCCTCCGCGTTCCTCCTCTGCGTACCTCAGCGTCCTCTGCGGTGGCTGCCTATGTGTTGGCGTTACGCATGATCACGTAGAGATTGTCACCGTTCTTCTCATCCCTGTGAACGTACGCGAACCCACCTTTCTCAAGCACCCTGCACGACGCCAGATTCGCCGGTTTTGTATGGGCTATGACTTTCCGCACACGACCATCGCTGAAGGCATTCCTGACAAGCAACTCGGCCAGTTCTGTGGCATAGCCCAGGTTTCGCCATGCAGGCATGATCGAGAAGCCGATCTCAACGACACCCTCTTCGTTCGGGGGGCCGAAGTACCCACCTGCTCCCACCAATACCGGTTTCTGACAAGGACTCCCGTGTCGCAATACGTACCAGCAGTACCACCCGATGACTGCCGCGCCGCCTTCCTTCAGGCGGTCTCGGAAGTACACTTGGGCGTCCCGGTCATACTCCCCCGGTGGCCACCCCGGTTCCACATGAGCGTTCAACAGTGATGCCAGACGTTCAGTGGCTTCCAGCTCGGCACAGACATGATCCAGTGTAGCCGCTATCAGCTCAAGGCGATTCGAGGTCAGCCTCAGAGTCATGGGTCTGTTCATCGTTCCTCGCTTCAGGGTGGTCGCATCACGGCGCATAGCCCCCACCCCGGCAAGCCGGTCTGGCGGCCTACCTCCGGTGGACCCGCCCACGCCGCCGTCGGCGCTACTGAACCGCGCCGGCGGCCGGAAGGCAAGACCGGCGATGACGAAGGACTGCAGGGCTGGCAGCATCAGGGCGGCAGGAAGGGATGGCGGGGGCCTCGATGCACGGCCGCAACCGGCGTCCCCAGGCTGACGTCCGAAACGCTGCCCGCCGTACGGAGGGTGCCCCGCTGGAGTGGGGAAGTCAAGAGCCACCAACGGGTTCCCAGGGTCGTTCGACGATCGCGTGCAGCGCTCACGTGGTCACCTTGGAGGTGTGCCAGATTGCAGCCGGGGGTCGCGCGCCAGCCCGAAGAACACCGGAGGCAGACCTGTCTTCGTACGCTCATTCGCCCCTGGCCATCACGTCATTGTGCGTGTGAAGACAGCTTTGACCCCGAGGCCCCTGAGGCTATGGGAGGTCGTAGACGAGGGGTGTCCCGCCGGACCTCTCCGAACGGTTAGGCCACACCCGGCACCGCTCAGAGTAAGTGGAAGATACTCGCAGACAGGACGGAAGGCAAGATCCACGAACGAGTTCCGCATCGTGGGTGGCCCGTCCCGTCGGGCTTGTGGGTCAGATGGATGCGGCGAAGAAGACGCGGGAGCGCCAGGGCATGAAGAGGAGCGCCAGGAGGATCGGTGAGTTGACGATGGCCAGGCAGAGCAGGAACCAGAACCAGTCGGTGAAGCTCATGTCCATCGCACGGCCTCCTTGCCCGTGACTATACGCGAGACCCTGGACGGAAACAACCCATGCCTCAACCGGTGCAGGGCCGTTCGGCGATCGCGTGCAGCGCTCACGTGGTCACCCTCGTATGAGACGTCGCGTCGTTATGCGGTGCCGGTTCCGGGGTCAGAGTGCCGCGTTCACGCGGACGTGTGCGCCGCGGCTTCAGCCCGGCGCGGCCCCTGATGTTGCCGCGGCCTGAAGGCACGCGGCACACTTCCGGCCAAGGCCGGTACTCTGACGGGGAGGGCGACGCGAGCGATGGCTCGCCGTGCCATATCCGGCGTTCTCTACGCCGGGGACTTCGCTGAAGGGGGTGCCAGAGCCGGACTCTCAGACGGCCCTGCCCTGGGGGTGGCTGTCCGGGGCGGCTCTGCTTTCGGTGAGGCCGGCGATCACGGTTGCCATCAGCGTCTCGCCCGCGGCCCGCGCGGCGGCGAGTTGGGCCTCCAGTTGGTCGACCAGGCCCATCAGGTGGTCCACCCTGGCCACGATGCGATGCTGCTCGGCGAGTGGAGGAAGCGGGAATGGCACTCTGAGAATCCTCTTTGGCGAGGTGTGCCTCACCTTCATGCCGGTGCAGGTTCTTGCCAACTCACCTCTGAAGAACCCGCTGTTGAAGAACCAGAACGCAAACCCCGGCGCGACGCCATCCGAGTAGAACTCCAGTTTGCCTAGCCGCTGATTGTGAACGTACGTCTTTCCGTCGTCTGGGATGAATGCCGGGCTCCCCAGCAACCCGGCCGCCTGTTCGGTCATCGGGATGATGAGGTCTCCTGGGTTGAGGACAAAGGACGGAGGGACTACGCCTCTGAAGTACCTTGTGTTCGCACCTCGGTCACGGAAGCCGCCTGACTCGTGGAAGTTGCCCGGAGTTGTCAGTACATACGGGGTTGGCTCGGAAGTGAACGACTCACTGCTGAAGGCGTAGCCGTGCCTGATGTTCGCGATGGCTCCGAGGCGGACCCACTTCCAGGACAACGGCAAGGACCAAGGTAGTTCTGCGTCAGCGACCGGCTCATCTACTCCATCGAGGCCCGGCCTGGGCCGTTCGGCTTGACCGCGACAGACGACTCCCTCCGCGGGCTCATCGCCGGGGTCCTGGGGCACCAGCTTGCCTTGGACGGCGAGGGTGAGGATGGCCTTGCGGAGGTCGGCGGGGGTGATGTCATAGGACCTGTGGAAGAGGAACTCCAGGTTGGCCGGGGTTGGCGACTCGTTGAACCGTGCCAGGGCCGCCCGGGCCAGTGCCGCGTGCTTCTGCTCACGCTCCTGCTGCAGCGCCTCGAGTCGGTCGCAGAGCGCCATCAGCTCGTCGACCCTGGCCACGATGCGGCGCTGCTCCGCGAGGGGGGGGAGGGGGATCTCGGCAGACTCCAAGTCCTTCGTGCCCAGGCGTGGCATCTTCATGCCGTAGTTCTTCTCCGCGGCGTAGTGCAGGAATGTCCGCGAGCGAAGGAAAAGCCTGAGGAACTGAGGCGATAGGAAAGGAGCGGGCCGCAGTGGGATGATCTCGGTGGTGCAATAGCCCGGCATCGTGGCGACGACAACCTTGTTCAAGTATGGGCGGAGCCTCCCATAGAGCACATCGCCCGGCTCAAAGGCTGCTTTGGTGCTGAGGGAGCGACGTTGGGCGAAGGTGGCAAACTGGGTGATCCGACCAGTGGTTCCCTCGATATCCTCGAGATCGAGAACCCATGCGGTGTCCGCGATGGCGGACGGCGGGGCTTTCGCTGAAGCACGGCAGTCGGCGACTTTGCTCAGGACGGACCGACGCCAGTGGCTGGGAGTGGAACATGAGGCGGGCTGATCCGATGCACTGGACGGATCGCCCGGCACGAGGCGCCCCCCCACCGCAAGTTCCAGGATCACCTCTCGCAGCCTTGCCACCGCCCCCGGCACGTCGGCGAGCTGGTCGAACGTCTCGAAGAAGGCCTCCGGCGTCATGCCTGGCCTCCGGCGGAGGTCAGGGCCTGGTGGAGCTCTTGCTTCAGCGCCGCGCGCGTGGCGGCGATCTGGGCGAGGAGCTTCTCGTATTCCGGCAGGAGGTGGTCCACGTCGCCCGGGCCGGTGTCGGGGTTATGCGGGTTCTTGAAGTCGAGGTTGAAGGCCGCGTCGTAGAGGCTGTTGCCGGCCTGCATCTCGGCGCGGGCCTTCTGCTCGGCCGCGGGGAGGCGTTCCTGCAGCTCTCCGAGTCTGCGCGCGAGTCTGTCGCGCTCGGCGGTCGCACCGTCCGGGAGCTCCTTGAGGGCGTTCTTCTGGTCGCTGATGGCCTGCCGCAGCGTCCTCGCCTCCTGGTTGGCCTGCGCGGCGGCGTCCCAGTGGGGCTTGGCACGGGCCCGTGCGTCGTCGATGATCTGCCGGATGTTGACCTTCCAGGCGTGCTCGTTCTCCGCGCGGTTCTCCCACCAGGCCCTCTCGGGCTCGAACTCATCGATACGGATCGGGTGGGTCTTGTTGTAGCTCTTGGCGCCGGGCGGGTACGGGTGTTCGTAGTACCAGATGTCGGTGGTGGGCCGGCCCTTGGTGAAGAAGAGCAGGTTGGTCCGGATGCCGGTGTAGGGGCTGAAGACGCCGTTGGGCAGGCGGACGATGGTGTGCAGGTTGCAGTCGTTGAGGAGGGCCTCCTTGATGCGGGTCTTCACGCCCTCGCCGAAGAGCGTCCCGTCGGGCAGGACGAGGCCGGCGCGGCCGCCGGGCTTGAGGATCTTCATGAGCAGCACGAGGAACAGGTCGGCGGTCTCGCGGGTGCGGAACTCGGTGGGGAAGTTCGACTCGATGCCGTCCTCCTCCATACCGCCGAAGGGCGGGTTGGTGACGATGACATCCACGCGTTCCCTGGGCCTCCAGTCACGCAGGGGCCGGGCGAGGGTGTTGCCATGGCGGACGTTGGCGGGGACGTCGATGCCATGGAGCATCAGGTTGGTCATGCACAGGATGTGCGGGAGGTGCTTTTTCTCGATGCCGGAGAAGCACTCCTGGATGGTGCGTTCGTCGGCCTCCGTCCTGGCCTGCCACCGCAGGTGCTCGATGGCGCAGACCAGGAAGCCGCCGGTGCCGCAGGCGGGGTCGAGGACGGTCTCGCCGAGGCGGGGGTTGACCTGCTCGACGATGAACTGGGTGACGGCGCGCGGGGTGTAGAACTCGCCCGCATTGCCGGCGGACTGCAGGTCCCGGAGGAGCTTCTCGTAGATATCGCCGAAGAGGTGGCGGTCCACGGAGGCATTGAAGTCGATGCCGTTGATCCGGTTGATCACCTGGCGCATGAGGGTGCCGTTCTTCATGTAGTTGTTGGCATCCTCGAAGGCCATGCGGACCAGGCCTGCCATGCGGTCGCCGCCGCCGAGGCCCTTCAGCTCCGGGAGGAGGGTGCCGTCAACGAACTTCAGCAGCGCCTCGCCGGTGATGCCCTCCTCATCGGCGGCCCAGGCGCGCCAGCGCAGCTCCTGCCGCAACGGCGAGCGGTAGCCGTCGCGGAGAAGCTCGAGCTCCTTCTCGCGATCGTCGAGGATCTTCAGGAAGAACAGCCAGCCGAGCTGCTCCAGGCGCTGCGCATCACCGTAGGTGCCGGCGTCCTTGCGCATGATGTCCTGGATGGACTTGATGGTGGTGGAGACGTTTGACATGGGTCAGGACCGAACCCCCTGGGTTGCGCAGCCGTCTGCTTCGTCCGTCATGCGGCCGCCGTGTAGAGGGCTGCCTTGAGCTCACGGACAGCCGCGACGTAGCCCGGCTTTCCGCCGAAGAGGGCGACGATCTCCAGGGGCGTGCCCAGGGTGCTGAGCGGGTCCACCTTGAGGATCTCGAGGGACTCGACGCTGGCGATGCCGGCATCGGCGTACTTCTGCAGCAGTGCCTCCATGACCGCGCGCGCCTCGGCACCGTAGCTCGCGAAGACGTCGCGCTTCCGGACCTTCGCGGCCCTCTGCCTGCGGGTGAGGGGCGGCTGGTCAAACGCGACGTGGCAGACGAGGTCGAAGGCGTCGTAGTCGCTGCCGACCTGCTCCGCGAGCTCGTCGAGGAAGACGCCCCTGGCGGCAAGCTCCTCCAGGACGGCCTGCTTGCGCTCGGCGTCGTTCCAGGCGGTGAGGAACTCGTCGAGCGACCGGAAGGTCTGGCGGACGGCCTTGCGGGAGTGGTCACGGATCGACTCGGTGATGAGTCTGCCGTCCTCCCCGAGGTACTGGACGCGCTCCATGACGACCTTCACCGGGACGTCGTCCACGTAGTACTTGATGCGGGGCGGGGGTGGCGGTGGCGGATCGACTAGGGTCGGTCCCTCGGGCGGCTCGTTCGTCCCATCGCCGGGCGGCGGTTCCGGCGGTTCCATCGGCCCCTCGGGCGGGGGGTCGTAGATCTGGACCGGATCCCCGTCGAAGCCCGGGTCGGCAAAGAGCGTCGTGGCGCGCCGGAAGTCGATGATGGTGAAGTAGAGCTTGTTGTAGTCCTCGTTGATGCGGGTGCCGCGCCCGATGATCTGCTTGAACTCGGTCATCGACTTGATGGACTTGTCCAGCACGATCAGGCGGCAGGTCTGCGCGTCCACGCCCGTACCCAGGAGCCTCGACGTTGTGGCCACCACCGGGAAGACTGACTCCGGGTCGATGAAGTTGTCGAGCTGTGCCTTGCCCTCGTCGCTGTCGCCGGTGATACGCATGACATACCTGCTGTTGGCGGCGGCCAGATCGGGGTTGGCGTTGACCATGGCCTGGCGCATGCGTTCGGCGTGCTCGATATCCTCGCAGAAGATGATCGTCTTCGAGAACCGGTCGGTCTCCGTCAGGAACTGCGTCACCCTGGCGGCGACCGCCGCGGTGCGCTTCTCGAGGACCAGATTCCGGTCGTAGTCGGTGATGTTGTACTCGCGGTCCTCGATGGGCCTTCCGTACCTGTCCGCCTGCCCCACGGTCGGTCTCCAGCCATCGACGTCCTTGTCCAGGGCGACGCGGACGACCTTGTACGGAGCCAGGAAGCCGTCGGCTATTCCCTGGCGCAGGGAGTAGGAGTACAGGGGCTCGCCGAAGTATTCGATGTTGGACACATCCCTGGTCTCTCTGGGGGTCGCCGTGAGCCCGATCTGGGTGGCGGTCGAGAAGTACTCCAGGACCTGGCGCCAGGCGGCGTCCTCGGCCGCGCTGCCGCGGTGGCACTCATCGACGACGACGAGGTCGAAGAAGTCCCGGGAGAACTGCCTGTAGATATTCATGTCCTCCTCGGGCCCGGTCACCGCCTGGTACAGGCTGAGGTAGATCTCGAAGGACTTGTCCACGGTGCGGTTGGTGATCTTCGTCATCGCCTGGCCGAAGGGCTTGAAGTCGTTCGTCCGGGTCTGGTCGGCCAGGATATTCCGGTCAACCAGGAAGAGGATGCGCTTCTTCACGCCGGCCTTCCAGAGCCGCCAGATGATCTGGAAGGCTGCATAGGTCTTGCCCGTGCCGGTGGCCATGACCAGCAGGATCCGGTTCTCGCCGCGGGCGATGGCCTCCACGGTGCGGTTCACCGCGGCGCGCTGGTAGTACCGCGGGGCCTTCCCGGAAGCGTCGTCGTAGTAGTCCTGGCGGGCCACCGCCTCCTGGGCTGCGCTCAGGCCCTTCGCCCTGCAGTAGCGGGTCCAGAGCTCGGCCGGGGAGGGGAACTGATCCAGCGGGATCTCGCGGGTGACCGTGCCGCCGGTGACCGTGCGGTCGTGCTCCAGGAAGGCGTCGCCGTTGGAGCTGTAGGCAAAGGGCACGTCCAGAGTCTCGGCGTAGTCCAGAGCCTGCGGCATCCCGGCTCCGACGGCGTGGTTGTTGTCTTTGGCTTCGACGACCGCCAGGGGGATGTTGGGCCGGTAGTAGAGGAGGTAATCCGCTTTCTTCGCTTCGCCGCGCCTGACGGTCCTGCCGCGCACGATCACCCTGCCCTTGGTGAAAGTGACCTCCTCGCGCACCTGGGTGGCGAGATCCCACTTGGCCCCGCCGGCCCCGACGATGGCGGGGGTGATGAACTGGGTGCGGATGTCTGCTTCGCTCAGGGACTTCTTGTCCATACGCACCGTCCTCAGTCCACCCTCTCGGGAGGCCACACTGGGTCCAGCGGAGGCCACGCGCCTCGCAGGCCGCGTTGCGGCGCGGCCAGAGCCGACCGCACCGGCAGAGCTCGTGCCGCTCCCCGGCACCGCAGTGCCATCCCCGCGCAGACTGGGCATACATTGCCCCCGGCGCGTACGCCCTGCAAGCGGGTTCTGGCAAGGCCAGCCCGCATCGCCCCAGGCCATGCGCCAGCGCGTCTTCGGAGTGCCCCGCACCACGGCCCGGGCGCGCGCGCAGCCCGCCGTAGGCGTCCCAGACGGCCATTGGCCGGAAGTCCCAAGGCCGGAAGAGCGAAATCAGAGGACCGACCCCCAATTCCGGCCAGTGGAGGAAGATCCGCCAGCGTGCCGCGTTGACGCGGAAGCGCGCGCCGTGGCTTTAGCCCGGTGCGACCTCGGATCCCGCCGCGGCCTGAAGGCACGCGGCACACTTCCGGCTCAAGCCGGTGCTCTGACTTGGAGGGCGCTGCAGGGGGCGCGTCCTGCCCTGGAGGCATCCTGCTCCACATCCGCAAGCGGGCTGCACCATGCAGCGCTGACTAGACTCTCCTGACACCTTCATACTTCATGCGGAACCCCTGCTGCCCATCCTTCGATCTCGGTGCAGTGGGGAGTAACCCCACGCACGCGACGCCGAAGTCTGTGACGTATGTCGGCGAACGAGCTTTGAGCTCCGCGACATCTGATGCAGAGAAGTTGGCGTCATCCGGTGCGCGTGCGGTGAGGATGCGAACAGCCAGGATCCCAGAACGTGATTGGACCACCAGGGAGGGGCTCGATGTCCGATCTCTGTTTGCTGACCGAACCCTGTATCCACGGTCCTGCAGGTCGGCGGCAACGTAGTTCAGGGCCACCTCGTAGTCCAGTTGCATGACGCTACTGGGCAACTTGTGCCTTCGCTCCATGAGTTGTGATAGCGCATAGGGCTTTAT
>JAGVUW010000864.1 GCA_019136035.1 Verrucomicrobiota bacterium
CGCGACGGCGGTCTGGGGCGCGGCGGTGCGCACGCTGAGCGCGTTCGCCTTCACGCCGACGCCGTCGAACGCGGACGACGTGACCGCCATCAAGGCGAAGACGGACAACCTGCCTGCTTCCCCAGCTGCCAAGGGCGACGTGCCCGTCGCCGCGGACATCGCCACGGCCGTCTGGGCGGCCAGTGTGCGCACGCTCAGCGCGTTCGGCTTCGGCAGCGACGTCGCCAGCGCACTGCGCACTGAGCTGGCGACCGAGCTGGGACGCATCGACGCCGCCATATCGAGCCGCCTCGCCGCCGCATCGTACACGCCGCCGCCCTCGATCGACGGTCTTGCCACCGAGGCCAACGCGACCGCCAACAAGCAGGCGATCATCGAGGCACTGGGTGGGATCGAGATCGACGTCGGCGACGTCACGGCGCAGGTCGACCTGAAGCCGATCACCGACGCGCTCGCGCCGATCAGCGCCGAGCTGGCCCGTCTCGGAGCCGGTCCGATCACGGTCGTCAGCCCGGTCAGTGAGTCCGGCAGCGTCACGCTCCAGGCCGGCGACGACTACCGGGCCGAGGACGGCCGTGCCGTGCGGTTCGCGGTCTCGGACGAGGAGCACAAGCTCGAGCTCGATGACAAGGACGCCGTGGTGCGCTTCAAGACCACCCAGGCGACCTGGACGGCGAGCGACGTCGAACAGACGCCGGACGGCTACACGGTCTCGTTCGAGCCGACGCGCATCCAGACGGCGGCGCTCACCATCACCCGCGCCCCGTTCGAACTCGAGCTGACGCAGGCCGACGGCGACGTGATCACGTTGGCGCGCGGCACGCTGACCGTGGTGCGCGACATCCCGCCGATCGCCTGAAAGTGGGGGCGTCCGGACTGCCTCCTCCCGGTCCGGGCGCCCCTCTGTTCGCGGCGCTTTAGACAGCGTGCCCGCCTGCGCCTAGCCTCGCAGCATGGGCCGCGCGCCGCATCACGCTCCTGCTCCCCGCCGGGGATTCTGGGCCCTGGCTCCTCTCGCGTCGGCGTGCTTGTCCGCAACAGGTAAGCGGCGCGCGGCCCGCCTTGCGAGCCCTCTGGAGGCGGCATGAACATGCCCCTGCAGTTGGCTCTGTTTTGCGCCTATCTGGTCGCCTGCGGGGCGATCCTGGTGCGCGCCGTGCGCGAGTGGGTCGACGAGTGAGCCTGCTGCGCCGGCCACGCCGTAACCTGCTCACGGTGCGCGAGTGGTCCCAGCGCGAGGGCGTCGCGCCGGCTACGGCCCGCAAGTGGATCCGCGCCGGGCTGATCCGCGCCCGCGACCTGAACGCCGGCAGCGGCAAACGCCCGCGCTGGCGCATCCTGGCAAGCCAACGCCGACCGCAGGGGAGGGGGTGACCACTTATGCAGATCATCGAGCTGATCAACTTCGTGGCGGCGATCCTGCTCGCCGGGCTGCTCAGCTTCCTGGCCACGCTGCTGGTCAAGCAGACCGGCTGGCCCTCGTGGCTCAGCCTGGCGCTAAGCTTCGCGCTGGCCTTCCTGTTCGCCCTCGCGACCGCCTGGGTGAACGGCAACGTGATGACGATCGTCGCCCACTGGGGCGACATCACGGGCGAGGAGCTGTTCAGCTTCACGGCCTTCATCTGGACCACGGCCACGGGCTGGTACTGGCTCGTCTTCCGTGATGCCTCATGGGCCAAGAAGTTGGCCGCCTGGCCCAGGCAGCGGAGCTAGGTCAACGCCGCAGCGAAGCCGCTCCCGAAGCGCGGGGGCGGCTTCGCGCTCTCAGGGGGCGACGCAGCTGTAGACCACCAGCGCCATGAAGCCGATGAACAGCACCGCCACGATGAGCTGCACGACCAGATACGAGATACCGATCCCGGCGTTCACCTTGTCACCGAGCGACAACGGCCGGCCGGCCTGTCTCTTGGCGACCGCACCTTCGAGCAGGTGCCGCGCCGTGAGGCTGCCGTCGATGCGCCGCCCGCAGTGCGGGCAGCTCTTGGCCAGGAAGCTGATCTCCGCACCGCAGGAGGGGCAATCGATCATCGCCCCCGGCGGCGAGGTCGCCGGCCCAGCCTGCTCATGCAGCGCGGCGCCGCACTTCCCACACAGCTCCTTCGAGTCCTCGGTCACGACGCCGCAGCCGGGACACTGGATGAACGTCATGCCGGCCTCCTCCGCTCGTCCTGGAACACAGTATCGGCCTCTGCGGGGACGGACTCAAGGCAAGCTGCGTGCAGACTCTCACCCGTTGACAGAGGGTCAGCCTTTTGCAACCCGGCTCAGGCTCGAATGATGACCACTTCCGTCGTCAGACCGCGTATAGTTAGCCAGGTCAGCCGGATCGAGAGCGCCGAGCATGGAGGGACGGTAGCCCAGTTGTACGACCCAGCGCCCGGAAAGCGTTTCCTCACAACCACCGAGGCCGCCCGGTACCTCGAGATCAACTACGGCTATGACATGAAGCCGTGGACACTGCCCCGCTGGACGCGAAGCGGCAAGATCGCCGCGCATCGTCGCAAGGACGCTCCAGGCTATCGCTACAGATACACACGCGAGTCTCTCGACGCCCTCATGAGAAGCATGCAGATTACGCCAGTTGAAGAGAGTTCTTGACATTTAGAACGGCACGGATTAGGGTACATCCAAGACGCTAGCCGCAACCAGAGGAGGTAGCAGGACAGACAGAGACGTGAGAGGAACTCCACCGTAGGAGAAGACGATGCCCAGACAGAGAAGTGGGCACCGGGAGAGTTGCAGCTCCCCCGGCGCCCGGGTGGTACAGCCAGACCCCGTCGGTAAACAGAGCACAGGCCGTTCCCATTCTGGCCCAAATCGGGCCGAAAGTCACCCGTTGCGTCACGTCCCAGCCTCGCCGGAACGCTCCAGACTGCTGTCCGGAGCGCTCTGTTGGGGCGCCGTCACGCTGGTGGTGACGGCCGTCCTGGCTATCCACGACCGGCCTACCATCGCCGCCCTGGCGGCGCTCGGTGCGGTCGTGATCGGCGGGCTCGCCGAGCTGGTGCGGTCATGACCGGCCTGTCCGGCTTCGAGCCCGGTCTCGAGCTCGAGTGCGCCGCCTGCGAGTTCCGCCTCGACGGGCGGCCGGGCTGCCTGATCGCGCTCGAGCTGGCCGACGACTGCGAGCCGATGACGGCGGCCTGCTGCCCAACCAAGGCGGAGGCGGCGGCATGAGAGAGCCCGACGCGACCTCGGCCTGGCAGGAGTGGGACGCCGAACACGAGGACGACCGCATGCGCCGCCGCGCCGCCGCGGCCCGCACCGAGGACGAGCTGCTCGACCTGCTGCGCGAGGCCGGCGGTCTCGAGAGCGGCCTGACCGTGTTGCGCTTCGGCCTGCGGCCGCGCCTCACGGCCGAGCAGCGCGAGCTGATCGCCGCCGCCCGCCGGCGCCGCCGGGAGCAGCAGGCCGCCCTGGCGAGTCCGCCCAGCCCGGAGCAGCTCGCCGAGTTCGAACCGCAGAGCCGCCGGCAGCGCGAGCGCCTGGCGGCCTTCCGCCGGCTCGGGCACGGACCCGCCCTGTCGGACGATTGGCGCCGAGCGATGGGCAATCACTGGTCCCGCGAGAGCGGCTACGACCACGACTACGAAGCCGCCGTGCGGGCCGAGCTGGCCGCGCGGCGCGCCCTGGAGGAGACGAGATGAGCGAGACCACCACTCTGCAGCCCTACAGCGCCGAGGTGGCCGAAATCGCCGCCCGCGGCGCCGAGCTGCAGAGCCAGGCCGAGGCGTTCGTGATCGCCTGCGATGAGGACGACCTGGCCGCCAAGACGATGCTGGCCGAGGTGCGCAGCATGCTGAAAGAGGCCGACGCCAAGCGCAAGCAGGTCAAGGAGCCCTACCTGCGCGCCGGCAAGGAGATCGACGCGGCCTTCCGGACGGCCGCCGCGCCCTGGCAGGCGGCCGAGAGCGCGCTGGTCGGCAAGACCGGCGCCTACCACAAGGCCAAGGTCGAGGCCGAGCAGGCGGCGCTGCGCGAGCGCGAGCGGATCGAGCGCTCTCGGCAGCTGGCACGCAACACGGTCGAGGCCGTCGGGCGTCTGATCGACGAGGAGCCCGAACCGAGCTCCCTGCCGGCGCCGGTCGCCAGCACGACCTCGACGGTGGCCGGCGCGGTCACGATGGTCGCGGTGCGCGGCTTCCAGATCGTCGATCCGGAGCAGATCCCGCGCGAGTTCTGGACCATCGACCGGGTCAAGATCGGCGACGTCTACCGCAAGGGCGGCGACGTGCCCGGCTGCAGGGAGGACATCTCTTACGTGCCGCGGACGAGGAGGCCCTCATGACCCTGTTCGCCCCCGCGGTGCGCACCAAGAAAAAGCTGCGCATCGCACTCGACGGCCCCAGCGGCGCCGGCAAGACCTACTCGGCCCTGCTGATCGCCAGCGGGCTGACCGGCGGCGACCTGTCCAAGGTCGCCCTGGTCGACACCGAGCACGGCTCGGCCTCGCTCTACTCCCACCTGGGCCCGTTCGCGGTCGCCGAGATGCACCCGCCCTACAGCGTCGAGAAGTACGTGCAGGCGCTCGCCGCCGCGGCGGCCGAGGGCTATGAGGTCGTGGTGCTCGACTCGCTGACCCACGCCTGGTCGGGCGAGGGCGGCCTGCTCGACTACGTCGACCGGGTCGCCAAGACCAGGACCAGCGGCAACAGCTTCGCCGCCTGGAAGGAGGGCACCCCGCTGCAGAAGCAGCTCACCGACGCCATCCTCGGTTCGGCCTGCCACGTGATTGTCACGATGCGCACCAAGACCGAGTACGTGATCGAGGAGAACGAGCGCGGCAAGAAGGTGCCGCGCAAGATCGGACTGGCGCCGGAGCAGCGCAAGGACTTCGAGTACGACATGGACCTGGTGCTCGACCTGACGCGCGAGCACCTGGCGACCGCCTCCAAGGACCGCACCGGCGTCTGGGCCGAGCGCATGGAGGTGCCGGCGGCCGGCCACGGCGAGGAGCTGGTCGCCTGGCTGGCCGGAGCCGCGCCGCCGCCGCCGGATTTCGCGGCGCCGCCGCCCGACCCCGACCAGCTGCCGCTCGGCGCCCAGCGTTGGCAGGGCATGGTCGACGCGGCGGCCGAGCTGGGCGTGACGGCGGGCCGTCTGCGGCACGAGTTCGATGCGGCCGGCTGCCCCGATCCGGAGCAGGCCCCGGTCGCCCTGGCGAAGCGGATCTACGCGCTCATGCAGGAGGGCGTCGCGAGGCGCGCCCGCCAGGATGAGCAGCGCGAGCAGGCGGCCGCGGGACGACCCGCACCTGACCCCACCGCGGCCGCAGAGCCCCGGCCGGCCCCCCCTCCGCCGGCCGGGGCTCCCCCCACGCCCGGCGAGACGATCAGCGCCGCCCAGGCGGAGCGGCTGCGGGCGCAGATCCATGCCAAGGGCTACGGTCCGCAGGCGGTCTGTGGCCCGCTCGGTCTGGAGTCGCTCGAGCAGCTGCCCCGCAGCCGCTTCGACGAGGTAGCCGGCGCGGTGGCCTCGCTGCCCGACCGGGTCGCCCCGGCCAGGGCCGAAGAGCCCGCCAGCGGCCCACAGGAGCTGGCGCGCTACCTGAAGCGCTGGCTGACCGATCTCGAGAGTGAGCAGGTAGTCAGCCGGCGCGAGCTCTCCAAGGCGGCCGCCGACCGCACCGCTGAGGCGCCCGCAGCGGCCGAGGTGGCTCCTGATCCTCAGGAGGCGCCAGAACAGCCCGCAGCGGCCTCTGAGAAGGCCCCGGCGCCGCGGCGCCCGGACGGCTGCCTGCTGGACGACTCGTTCATGTCCTGCGCCGCCATCAAGCGCGGCGAGGAGCCGCCCTGCGAGAGCTGCGAGCACTACGACGCCGACTTCGCGCCGCTCGACGCGGCCCTGCGCTCCGACGCGGCCGCCCCGGCCGAAGAGGCGCCGCAGTGGGGCGTGCCGCGCAAGACCGGCACGGTCGACGCCGAGCGCCTGAAGCGGCTCGGCATGCTCTGCGCCGACCTCGAGCAGCAGGGCGTGACGACCGAGCAGTGGCGGCGGGCGATGCTCGAGCGTGAGCAGGTAGTCAGCCGGCGCGAGCTCTCCAAGGCGGCCGCCGACCGCATGGCGCGCTACCTGAAGCGCTGGCTGACCGATCTCGAGAGCGGCGTCGAGCCGCTCCAGGAAGAGGCGGTGGCGTGATGGCGTCGCCCGAGGAGACCGCACGGCGCGCCCACTGGAGGGCGCACTTCGATCCCGCCCGGCCGCTGGCCGAGCAGCTCGATAAGCCCTGGATCGACATGTGGCAGGTGGCCCACATCATGGGCATCAGCGAGGCCAGCGCCTACAAGAGCGCCAAGCGCTTCCATGCCGCCATGCTGGCCGGCGACTGGGCGGCGGCCGCGCGTGAGGTGCCCTGCATCGTGATGGGCCGTACGCATCGCGTGCCCCGGGCCGCCTTCGAGCTCTGGTGGGGCTCGGCCGGTGGGGCGATGCTGGCCGCGCTCACGGAGCGGCAGGACCATCTCGTCCTGAAGGAGGCCTCATGAGCGAACCGGTCATCCTGCGCCCGCGCCGCGACGGACCCTTCTACGAGCTGCGGCCGGCCGCCGGCGGCGGCTTCCGCTGCGTGCCTTACTACTCGGAGCCCGACGGTGGCCGCGTCATGACCCCGTCCGAGGCGGCCGAATATGCCGCCACGGTGAGACGGATGCCCGACTCACTCGTGATCGGCGACCCCAGGACCCTACTGCCGCGCCTGATGCGCGACTCCCAGGAGGAGACGACATGATCCTGATCACCATCCCCGACGGCCGACTCTGCGCCGAGCCCCGTATCAACGACCTGCCCAGCGGCGCTCGCGTGGCCAACGTGCGCGTGGCCAGCAACTACCGCGTCAAGGACGGCGAGGAGTGGGTCTCCGAGGGCATGTTCTTCGACGCGGCCCTGTACCGCGGCGTCGACACGCTGGCGACCTACTTCACCAAGGGCAGCCCGATCGTGATCTTCGGCCAGCTGCAGGAGCGCGAGTGGACCGACCGCGACGGCAACCCGCGCAAGTCGCTCGAGATCGCGCGCGCTGACTGGGCCTTCCCGCCCAAATCGGCCGAGGACGGCCGTCAGGCCACGCCTGCGACCGAGCCGCGGGCCAAGGTCCAGCCCCAGATGGCCGCGACGACGTCCGCCCCGGCCGGCGACGACGGGATCCCCTGGTGAAGGGCGCGCGCGGCCTGGACTGGCGGCCGATCGACCCGGACGAGATCCCCGCCCGGCTGACCCGCTCGCGGGTGAGCAAATACGCCGTCACGCTGGCCGAGTTCGTGCGCAGCGGCGCGGCGGCGGTCGAGCTCGACATCGAGACGCTATCCGGCACGCACTCGGTAGCCCATAGCCTGCGCAGACAGCTCCGCGCCATGCAGCTCGAGGGGCGCGTCGCCGTGGTCAACCGTCAGGGGCGCGTCTTCCTGGTCAGGACAGCGGCGTGAATACAGCCATCGCCGCGGCCGTGATGTGGCCAGATACCCCATGGTGGTATCTGGCCCTGGCCGCGCTGATCCTGCTGGCGGCCGGGTTCACGCTGGGCTGGATCGGCTGCGCGATCTGCGCGAGCGGCAAGCGGGAGGACGCCTGCCGGGCGGCCTACAACGAAGGCATCAGGAGAGCCGCACAGACCAGGGCGGAGCTGTTCGAGCTTGCCACTGACGGACTGGATGCTGGTGATGAGCCGTGACGCCACTGGGTTGGACGATCGTCATCCTGACAGTCGGCCTGATCGGCCTGCTCACCGCGCTGGCGCTGACGGCGATGACGATGCTGCCGTGACGGACAAGCTCGACAGCTACGTCGTCCTCATCCGCCACGGCCGCCCCCGCCGCCGCGACTACGAGGTGGTGCGCGTGCTGGCGCGTGACTCGGCCAGCGCGCGGCGCACGGTGGGGACGTACCTGGACAAGAGGGACGCGGTGATAAGCGTGTATCGGGAGGAGGAGGCATGAGTCTGTCTTGGCTGGACGACGAAGACGCGGCCGCAGTGGAAAAAACTCGCGTCCTACGTCCACTAAAAGCGATTCGCGCCAAGTGCCTGGACTGTTGTTGCGGCTCAGTCAAAGAGGTCCGTTTATGCCCATCTAGGTCGTGCTTTTTGTGGCCGTACCGCATGGGGACGCGGCCGACCAGCAAAGTGGCACAGGCTGCGAACGAGGCGGCGCAGATGGCTGAGGCGGAGCGATGAGCGAAACGCACGACAAGTTCGAGTCCGGCTGCGACTTCGAGCTGGACGGTCCCGACAAGATGTCCGACTTGCCGATCGAGGACAGGCTCAGCGCTTGGATGGCGTGGGCATACGGCCACGGCGACGAGCTCGCCCTGGTCGTCAAAGGCGTCATCTACGGCGCCGTCGTCTTCGGCGTGCTCGCGATCGCCAGGACACGGAGCGGCGCCGGCGTCGCGTGGGCCGCGGCCGCCGTGCTCGCCCTCGTGGTCGCCTACACCGCGGTCGGTTTGGTGATCGCATGAACGGCGATCTCCTCAAACTCGCCGGCTTGCTCGTCATCCTCGCCGGCGCCGCCGTCATCGGAGCGATCGCCGGCGAGTGGTACGGCTACCGCCGTGGCTACCGCGCCGGCTATCGTGACGGCAACCCGTTCCGGCCGATGCTTGTCGGCATCACCAACCTGCAGCGAGCGCTCGCAGCCCAGGCGCCGAAGATGGAGGCCGCCATGCGCCAGGCCGTCCAGGCCGAGGCCGACCGCATCACGAAGGAAGCCGCCGATGAGTGACGACGGCCTGTTCCCACTCCTGCCGCTCGAGCGCCTCGCCCGCCTCGAGGCCTTCGTCCGCGTGGAGCTCGGCCACAGCGAGGGGATGCTGGTGAACGCCGGCAAGACGAAGACGCCGGCCGATCGCCGGCGCCTCGAGGAGTACTGGCAGGCCAGGTGCGACGACGCCCGCGACGCCCTCGAGCACGTGAGCGCGTTGCGTGCAGAGCTCGAGCGCATCACGTGACGCGCGCCAACCGCATGACCGCGGCCGAAGTGGCCGCCGCGCTCGAGGCCGAGCGCGAGCGCGACGAACTGTTGTCGGAAAACGCCGACCTTCGCCTGACCCTCACCAAGGACGGCCTACTTGGCCGCATGGAAGAGGCCGAACGGCTTGGATATGAAA
>JAGVUW010000170.1 GCA_019136035.1 Verrucomicrobiota bacterium
GGCATGTAGGTCCACGGCGCCGTCCGTGGACCTCCCGGGCGCCGCCCACGGCGCCCATGAGATGCCGAGCCGACGCTCGGCGCTCCCAAGGGGCGGCTGGGGCCAGCCGCCGCCGGGCAAGTAGGCCCACGGCGCCGTCCGTGGACCTCCCGGGCGCCGCCCACGGCGCCCATGAGATGCCGAGCCGACGCTCGGCGCTCCCGGGGCCGCGGCAACGCGGCCTTCCGGCTCGGGACACAGACCGGCACCGACAGGCACGGACCGACAAGGACAGACCTCGCCGGCTCCGGAGTTCGGCGGCGGGGGCGGACGGCCGGGCCTCGGGCCTCGGGCCTCGGGCCTCGGGAGTCCTGCCGCTTCTGAGCACCGCCGCCGCGTCCGCGGCCTTGCATCACCCGCGACGGGCCGTATGGTGAACGTGCCGCGATTCCCCTGCCCCGGACCTTCCAGACGAAGGAGTCCACGCCGATGACGGTGCATCGAGTCGGTATCCTCGCCATGGGTCTCCTGCCCGCCCTCGGCCAGCCCTTGGCGGCGGAGCGCGTCGTGACCCTGGCCACGCACTGCCTCCTCAACGGCGCCGCGTATGAGAACCGCGCTACGGTCATGGCCGCGCTGGAGCGCACGCCGCCCGGTGCGGATCTGGTCGTGCTGCCGCACCTGCCCTACCTCGCCTTCGCCAGCGCCCGCGCCGAGGCCGACCTCGCCGACTTCGCCGGCTTCGCCCGGACGCGGCGCTGCTACCTGGCCCTGGCCATGGCCGAGACCGACGGCGACCTCACCTACCACAGCGCCGTCCTCTTCGACCGCCAGGGCGCCCGCGTCGGCGTCTACCGCAAGGCGCACGCCCTCGCCGACGACGGCGCCATCTCCCTGGGCAACGATCTGCCGGTGTTCGAGACCGACTTCGGCCGCATCGGCCTGACCATCGGCACCGACATCTACCTCCCCGAGATCCACCAGGTCCTCAGCCTCAAGGGCGCCGACGTCCTCGTCTGGACATGGTCACCGCCATGTACGCCGACCCGCGCGCCTACATCACCCACTCCCACGCCAGCGGCATGCAGGGCGCCGCCTGGGGCCGCAGCATGGTCCTCAACCGCGTCGGGACTCCCATCGCCGATACCGGCTACGAGGACGGCATCGCCACCGCCCGCGTTGACCTCGACAAGCGCAAGCTCGACGTCTACCTGCCCGATGTCACCGAGGCCGAGGCCATCTTCTACGTCAACAACTTCGGCGACCGCACCGCCTTCAAGCCCATCGCCGAGCCCTGGCGGGCGCCGGTCCTGCCGGCCTACGCCAAGCGCACCTGCCGCCTGGTGGTGGGGACCTTCCCGCGCGAGCAGGCCTGGGTCCGCGGCAAGGTCCCCGAGGGCATGCTTCGGCTCCTCGACGAGGCCGCGGCGCTGCAGCCGGACCTCGTCGTGCTCTCCGAGCAGAGCACCTCGTCGGTAGACGCGACGACGCGCGAGGTGATGCAGACCGTCGCCGCGAAGGCCAAGGCGATGCACAGCTACGTCGCCATCGGCGGCATCGGCGACGACCAGCAGATCAGCATCATGCGGGTCTGGGACCGCGCCGGCCGCGAGATCTACGGCCAGCCGCTGTACTGGCCCAAGGGCTTCCCTGAGATCAAGGTCTTCGACACCGACTTCGGCCGCGTCGGCTCGCACGAGTGCGGCGATCTGTACCTCATGGAGTTCGACCGCGTCCTGGCCCTCCTGGGCGCCGAGATCATCATCGACGGCAGCCAGATGTGGGGCGCCAGCGGCCGCACCAACGAGACCCTCCTGCGCGCCCGCGCCGCCGACAACGGCGTCTGGATCGCCTGCGCCCACTGGCCGTCGTCAGACCCGTCGCTGCGCAGCCTGGTCATCGACCCCTCTGGCCAGATCGTCGCCGCCTCGCACTTCAACCAGGCCATGCTGACACACGTCGACATCGACCTGACGCAGCGGAAGGTCTACTACGCCGGCCGGCAGGAACAGCAGCGCTCGCCGGGTGAGCGCGGCATACCCGCCTACTACACCGGCGACCTGCCCGAGCAGCGCCCGGGCTGGCGCGAGATGGTCTTCCAGGCCCGCCGGCCGGAGCTCTATGGCATCCTGCCGGCCGAGAATGACGTCACGCGCCGTTACCGCACCGCCAAGCGTCCCCCGGGCCCCTGAGCGGCTCCGGCGATGGTGCCATCGGGGCGCCAGGCGAGGTCGATAATGCCCTCGGGCGTCTGCAGGCGCGCGCGTTCAGGCGTGCGCGGCCCGAAGTGCAGCGGCGCGACGGCGATGCCATCGGCGCTCAGGGTGGCATTCCAGAGGCGGTCCTGGAGCCAGGGTATGGGGTGTGCCGAGGTCGCGACGCCGTGGTCGCCCGTGGCGCCGGGGTTGGCGGCGTAGCTCTCGGCCCAGGCGTCTAGGTAGGACGGGTCGCCGCTCAGCAGCGTGCAGGTTCCCAGGAGGCGCCCCAGCGAGTTCTGGTGCCACATGGACTCGCTTGGGCCGGGGAGGTCCCACCACGAGCCGCCATGGCCATCGAAGTAGCGCCGCTGGCCATCGAAGTCGTGCTGGTAGCGCCAGCCCATGGCGCCCTTGCAGTCGATGCGTTCCCGCATGAGCCAGTCGCCGAAGCGCCGCACGCAGTCG
>JAGVUW010000702.1 GCA_019136035.1 Verrucomicrobiota bacterium
TCCTGATCGCGCTCGGGATCGGCATCGGGGCCGGCCTCGCCGCCCGCGGCCAGGTCACGCTCGACGAGCGCGGCTTCACCATCACCACGCCGCGGCTGGTGGCCACCTGCCGCGACGGCATGATCGTCGGCCTGGTGGATCGTCGCAGCGGCGAGGTCCACGCCGATGCGGCCCTGTCAGACACGGCCCTGCCGAGCGGCCTGGGTCACCTCGGACGCGACCCCAGGGCGATGGAGGCGCTGCACTCGCCGTGGGGCAACCAGCAGATGGACCAGGACATCGCCCCCGGGCAGGCCTTTCCGAGCATGCACCGCCCCGCCGCCACAGCCCGCTACGCGGCCGAGCTGACGGCGCGCGGGGTCCGCGCCACCTGGACCGGCCTCAGCAACGGCGCCGAGAACTTCCCGGAGGAATCGCTGACCCTGGAGGCCTGGGTCGACGAGCCGAGCGGGCAACTGCACTTCCGGGCGCAGGCCAGCAGCCCGACCGGCGGCTGTCATGGCCTGCAGGTGCCGCTGGCGAACCTGCATCCGGACCACGCCGTCGTCGTGCCGTCGTTCGGCGGCGTGCGCTACGACCGCAGCGCCCGTCCCGGCCTCATCACCCTGGGCGGCACGCCCTTCTGGGAGGCCCCGGTGATCGCGGCTGAGGGCCGCGAGAGCACCCTGGGCCTGTGGATCGAGGACGAGACCTTCCGTCCGACCTTCTTCTTCATGAACTGGAGCGGCCGGAGCTTCGGCCTTGCCATCGAGAGCCTGGAGGCCATGCCCTTCGAGGCGCTGACGGCGGCGGCCTCGGTGACCTGGCGGCTGGACTGCGTTGGCGGCGGCTGGGTCGAGGCCATGGCGCCCTACCGGCGCTGGTACGCCGAGGCCTTCGCGCCCGAGCTGGCGGCGCGCGCCGCGGTGGTCTGGGCCGACCGCATCCGCGTCATCATCGACCACAGCACCTACACGGACGAGGTCCTGCGTGAGGTGGCCTGCCTCTTCGATCCGGAGGCGGTGCTGTTCCACGAATGGAATGCCCGCGCCCCGGCCTTCGACCACGAGCTGCCGGACTGGACCCCCCGGGCCGGGTACGCCGAACGCGTCGCCCGGCTGCAGCGCTACGGCTTCCGGACCATGGCCTACGTGAATACGTACTGCGTCAACGTCGGCTCGCCGGTCTTCGGGCGCGACCGCATCGCCGACTTCGGCCTGCCGCGACGCATCGCCGGCATCCACGCCTACACGAAGGCGCGGCCGGATTTCCAGAGCGCCGCCGCGGGCCAGTTGCTCTACCTCGACCCGCTGTCGCGGCGCTGGCGGGAGTACCACACCGACATGATGATCCGCTGGCGACAGGAGACCGGCACCGACGCCAACTACGAGGACGTCGGCGGTACCGCCGGCGACTTCGGCAATGGCACCATCGACGGCCTCACCGGCGCCCAGGGCGGCACCGAGCAGTTCCGCGAACTCCTGCGGCGCAACCCCGGGGTGCCGATGGCCTCGGAATACGCGCCCGACCACATGGCCTTCGCGGTGCGCTGGCCGCTGCGCTATCAGCAGGTCTGGGGCAACGACGCCACGCGGATCTGGTGGATGGAGCACCAGCGGCCGGTCTCGGCCTACATCCATGGCCCCCTGGCCAGGCCGTGGATACCGGTAATCAATGCCGAGGGCGACGTCAAGCAGCACGTCGTCGTCGCCTGCTCCGATGCCCTCGGCGGCCTGGCGCAGCTCGCGGCGACCGAGGCGACGCTCCGCGCCAGCAGCGGCATGGCCTACCACCTCAAACGCCGCGCCCAGCTCTTCGCCGGCCGCCAGCTTGAGCCCGCCTTCCCGCCCGAGCGCTGGCGCCCGGAGGTGGCCTGCCACTACCAGGACCACGATGGACGGCACTATGTCTACTCGGCCACCGCGACCCTCCAGGAACTGCGCGGCCCCGACGACCAGCCGCTCTACCAGCGCGTCACCGGCGTCGACCGCCTCGAGACGCCGCTGACCCTGGCCGGCTGGCCGGCAGCGGCGCCAGGCCGCCTCATGGGCCTGAACCCGGCCGTGCGCTATGCCCTGCATCGCGGCGACCACGACCGCACCCGCGTCCGCCTCACCGACCTCCCGGCCGGCATACGCATCCGGCGCTTCGAGAGCACGCCGCAGCGCACCGTCCTGGCCCTGGACCGCATCGACGAGGCCAGCCCGCGACAGGGCGCCATCACCCTCGAGGCCGGCGCCGCCTTCCGTCAAGTGATCCTCAACGACGCCCCGGCCGCGGCCCTGCCCTGGGACGACACCGCCAAGGCGCCCGCCGGCACGCGGTCCTTCGAGACCGCCTTCCCGGCCCATCTGGTCCTGGTCGAGGCCGCGCCCGCCAAGGCCGCCGTCGGCGACACCCTCGGCGATGGCAGGGAGTCGGCGCGCTACATCGCGACGGTGACCGGCCTGGAACGCGGCGGGGAACACACGATACGGCACCGCGCCAACCTGACACCGCCCGGCCACACCGAGGCGGTGCCGATGTTCCTGCTCGTCGGCGGCGGCGACTGCGAGGTCGCCATCGACTATCTGGTGACCGTCCCCACGCCGCAGAGCAGCCTGCAGGTCATCGTTCGCAACAACCAGACCAAGTATGGCAACGGCGCCATCCCGAGGCTCTACGTCAACGGCCGCATGGTGCGGGAGCGCGACCTCGGCCCGATCGGCCCCAACCCGTCCTGGAAAGAGGGCGACGACCCGTACACGAAGCGCCTCTGGGATACCGACTTCCGACGCTGGACGGTGCCGCTGGGGCACCTGGCCGGCCAGGCGGTGGCGGTGACCCTGGCCACGGACTCGAAGAACGAGAACAACGCCGACCAGATCTGGTGGTCGCGGCCGCGGCTGATCGAGGACGCCTCGCAGCAGGCGTCGTTCGTGCGCCTGGACAGCGCCGGCGCCGCTCACGAGGACTGACGGCGCGCGGCGGCCGCGGCCACCGCCGTGCGGCCGCGCGGCCCTCACTCGTCGCGGAGGCCCTCGATCAGACGGGAACGCGTCGACCACCACGCCGCCGCCAGTATCCACACCAGGCCGCTGAGCGCAATCCCCAGGCACCACAGCGCCGCGGCGCGCAGGGGCGCGCTGCCGCCGACGGACAGCGCCGGCAACACCGCCACCAGGCCGCTGACCAGGCCGACCGCCAGGCCGGCCGACAGCAGCGCAGCGTGCTCGACGAGGACCTGGCCCAGGAGCGCCCGACGGCTGAACCCCAGCGCCCGCAGCAGGGCCATCTCGCCGCGGCGTTCGACGACGTGGCGCACGACCACGGCGCCGAGGCCGAAACACCCGAGGACCAGCCCGAGACCGCCGAGGGCCATGAAAATGGCCAGGTACGTATTCTCGACCGCGGCGAAGGCTGCCAGGCGCTCGCGGCTCGGCGTCAGCTCCAGGCCGTAGTCGGCAAGGCCGTCGAGAAGCCAGGTCGCGACCGCGGCCGCCGGCTCGGGCGGCGACTGCACCAGCAGCACGCGGGCGCCGCCCGCCTCCGGGAAGGCGGCGCGGAGGCGGTCGGCCGCGATCAGCACATGGCCCTGCAGGATGCTCCCGGACAGCGTCGCGACAAAGCGCAGGTGCAGGGGCCGGCCGCGGCTGTCGGCGAGGGTCAGGGTGTCCCCCAGGCGCAGACCGAAGTTCCAGACCAGGACGCTCTCATCGACGATGGCCGGCACGACCCCCGCGCCGAGGTCGAGGTCAAGGCCGGCCCACGGGTCGTCGGGGCTGACCTCGGGGATCATCCTGGCGAAACCGAAGGCGGCCTGCCGGGCGATGTCGGCCGGCTCGACGCCGAGGAGGCGCGGCTGGCGGGTCCAGTTGAGGTTCAGGCAGCTCGCCTCATCGCCGTCGGCCGCGAAGAGGTGGAGGACGCTGACCTCGGTCGAGGGCGGCGCCTCCAGGCGGAGCCGCCGGCGGCCCTCGGCGCTGTTGAGATCGGCGAGGATGGGCACCGCGGCCTCGCCGTAGAAGGCGAAGCCGCCGGTGCCGGCCCGGGCGCCGTCGCCATCCGGGACGACCCGCCGATGCGCGCCGACCGCCACCACCAGGAATACCGCCGACGCCAGGGTGGCGCTGACCGACAGGCTGCGCGCCGGCCGCCGGGCGGCATTGCGCAGGGACAGCCGGCCGGCCCCGAGACGATGAACGGCCTGCAGGGCCGCCGTCACCCAGAACAGCCCGCCGATGAGGAGGAGCGACCCCGCGCCGAAGAAGACCCCGGCGGCGGCCTGGCCGCGCTCCGGCCGGCCCAGCCAGGCCAGGGCCGCCCCGGCGCCCAGCGCCAGACAGCCCGACGCGAACCACCGCCATGCACGCCGGCCCTGCAACGGCGTCACCGGGCAGCCGCGCTGCAGCAGGGCCGCCTGACGCCGGCCCAGGCGATGCAGCACCCAGACCAGCACGAGGGCCGTGGCGGCACCCGAGGCCAGGCCGCCCAGAAGCAGCGACCGGGCGCTGGCGTAGGCCTGCACCGGCAGGCCGCCGAGGCTGTCGCGCCAGAGGCGGCCCAGGCCCGCCACGACGGCGCGGTTGTACACCAGGCCGAGGCCGACGCCGAGCAGCGTCGACGGCAAGGCCAGGGCGAGGGACTCGACCAGCAGGAGCCGCCGCACCCGCGCCGGCGTGAAACCGAGTGCCAGGAGGGTACCGCACTCCTCATGGCGACGGTCCAGCGCCAGCCCGGCGAGCAGGCCGGTCAACAGCAGCCCGGCGGCAATCAGGAAGAAACTCAGGCCGAGGAAGAGCTGGGCGAAATCGACGGCCTGACCGGCGGCGCGCAGGCCCTCGCGGCGCACCGGCAACACCACCAGGCCGACCTGCGACGGCTCCAGATGACCGCGCAGGCGCTCCGCGGCCGCCTCGGCCGACAGCGGCAGGTGCACCGCCGTCGCCGCGCCAAACGGGTTCGACCAGAGGCGCTGGGCCGTGGACAGCGACACGAAGGCCTTCGGCGTGCCGCGCCACTCGGCCCAGTAGGCCTCATCCTGAGGCCGGATGCGCTGCAGGTCGATGGGGATGCCCGGCGACCAGTCGGTGCAGCGGTCGGCATCGCCCAGGCCGGGTATGGCCGGCATCAGGCCGGGGTCGGCATAGGGCATCGTCATCGGCACCACGGCGCGGACGCGCAGGGCGGCGCGGCGTTCCTCCAGGGTCTGCAGGGGCCCGACCGCGAGGTAGCGAAGGTCGAGGGTGTCGCCCGGAGCGCAGGCGAGGTCATCGGCCAGCCAGCGGTTGACGACGAGGCCGTCGTCGCCGAGGCCGCCGGGAAGCCAGGCGGCGTCGGTGCCGGTGATGAAGGCGTAGGACGAGACGCGGTCGCCCTTGCCGATGGCGGTGACGAAGTAGGTCAGCGCGGTGGCCGCCGCCGGGTCCAAGGCCGCGGCGGCGCCCTGGACCTCCGGGTCGAGGAAGATGCGCTGCGAGGTCAGGGCGCAGCCGCCGGTGCGCTCCTGCAGGTCGAGGCCGACGTCCTCCAGCCGCCAGGTCGACGCCAGGGCCGCCGCCACCGCCTCGTCAGCGACCGCCGGGGCCGCCAGCAGGATGCGGTTGACCTGGTCGGGCAGTTCCAGAGCGCGGCAGAGGTCGGCGCGGTCGACGAAGAGGTTGACCGGGCTGAGCGGGTCGGCACGCAGGCTCAGGCCGGCGAGCTGGTCCTCGCCAAGGATGGCCCGCAGAGTGAGCCGCAAGGCCACCTGGCGGGAGCCGGCGGCCGCCAGGGGCGTGTCACGCGGGAAGGCGTTGAGGTTCTCGGCGCGCACGACCACGACCTGACCCGGCACGAGGCCCAGACGGCCCGCCGCGGCGGCGCCCATGACGACCTCGCCGGCGGCCGGTAACGCAAAGCCGGCCGGACCGGCCAGCGCCGCGAGCGCGGCGTCTACACCCAGGACCGTCACCCGCGGCAGCCGTCGTGAGCCATCCGGGGTGGCGGCCACGCCGGGGACCTCCAGGAGCCCCGCCGCCGGCAGCGACAGGCGCTGCGCCAGACGCGACGCCAGGTCAGCCGCGACCAGGCGGTCGCCGGAGACCACCGCGTGGGTGGCGGCGCCGAGTCGGAGCTCGACGCGCCGGCGCAGGCTGCCGCGCACCGAGTCGCCGACCAGCAGGGCGCCCGTGATCACCGCGGCGCTGATAGCGATGGCCAGGGCCGTGGCCGCCTGGGATGCCGGGCGGTGGCGGAGGCTGCGCAGGATGAGCCGAGCGGTGGTCATGGCGCGACCCCGGCGCCGGCTTCCAGGCGGCCGTCACGCAGGACCATCCTGCGGCCGAGGCGGCGGGCCAGGTCCAGCGAGTGCGTGACCACCAGGAGGGTCGCGCCGGTCTCGCGGTTGAGGTCGAGGAGCAAGTCGGCCAGGCATCCGGCGGCGGCGGCATCAAGGGCGCCGGTGGGCTCGTCGGCCAGGAGGAGCGGCGGCTGGTGGATGAGCGCCCGCGCCACGGCGACGCGCTGGCGTTCGCCGCCGGAGAGGGTCCCCGGGAAGGCCCCGGCGCGGTCCGCCAGGCCGACGCGCTCCAGGAGCTCCGCGGCGCGGCGACGCTGCGCCGCGGCCGCAGACCGGTCGGGCTCGGCGAAGGTCGGCACGAGGACATTCTCCAGGACCGTGCACTGCGGCAGCAGGTGGTGGAGCTGGAAGACGAAGCCGATCTGGCGATTGCGCAGCCGCGCCAGGTCGCGGTCGCCGAGCCCGGTCAGATCGCGGCCCTGGACCGCGATGGTGCCGGCGTCGGGGCGGTCCAGGCCGGCAATGAGATTCAGCAGGGTGCTCTTCCCCGAGCCCGAGGGGCCGAGGATGGCGAGGGTCTCGCCGGCCTCGACGCGCAGCGAGACGCCCCGCAGCACCGCCACCGGCGGCTCGCCGGGCGGGCGGAAGACGCGGGTGACACTCTCGAGTTCGAGTACGGCCGGACGGGTGTCGGGCATGGCGGTCATCCTGTGTTCAAGAGCGCGAACGGGCACCCGCGGCGGCGTAGGCCGCCAGGAGTGCCGGCACCGTGCAGGTCTGCAGATCGAAACGGCGCTGCACACTGGCGCGGCCGGCGTCGGCCAGACGACGCCGCAGGGCTGCGTCCGCCAGGACGCGCTCCAGTGCCGCGGCTAGGGCGCCGGGGTCGTCGGGCGCATAGAGCTCGACACCGCCCGTCGCCTCGGCGACCTCGACGAAGCCCCCGGCCGCCGGCAGCACCGCCGGGACACCCCGCGCCAGGGCCTCGAGGGCGAACATCCCGAAGGCCTCGCCGCCGGGGACCGGCACGCAGAGGAGCGAGAGGCCATCCATGAACGACGCCACCCCCGCCCCCTCGAAGTGCTCCTGTATGGCGACTGCCGACGCCGCACCGGCACGCTCCACGCGCCGACGCAAGGCCTTCAGGAAGGCGCGGTCGTCGCCCGTGCAGCCGCCGGCGGCGCGCAATTCGAGGTCGCGCCAGGCCGGCCGACGGCGCAGCTCGAGGAGGGCCTCGGCCAGAATGCCCAGGCCAAGCGCCTCGGCCAGCCGCGCGTAGTAGCCCAGCCGCGGGGCTGCCGGCGGCGCCGCCGGACGGCAGGCGCCCGCGTCGATGCCCGGCCAGACTGCGTGCAGGCGCTCCGAGGCCAGCCGCAGGCGCGGCGCCAGAGCCGCGCCGTAGGCCCGACTCACCGGCAGGAAGAGGTCGACGTCGGCAGCGCGCTCGGCCATGGCATCCCAGAGCCGCGCCGGCCAGGGGGCCGGCATAGCCTCGACCCACGTGTCTTCGTCCTGAAGGAAACAGACGACCGGGACGCCCACCTCGGCGCGAATGCGACCGGACAGGCCCAGGAGGAGGGCGTTCGACAGGTGCACGACGTCGGGGCGGCACTCCTGCCGCAGCCAGGCAACGAGGCGGTCCAGCTCGCTGGCCTGACGGCCGGACTCGCCACGCAGGACCGAGAGGGTCAGGGCACCCAGGCCGCCGGCGCGGACCGACCCGGACCGGCGCGCCACCCAGTCCAGCAGCGCCGAGGCGTCGAGCCAGCCCCGCCAGGAGGCCGGGAGACGCCGGAAGCCCGGCATGACCTGCGACAGGTACACATTCAGGGCGCCATAGAACACCGGCGGCCCCTCGCCGGCCGCCGCCGCCTCGGCCACGGGGAGGTACATCGGCAGCAGCACCGCGTCGTGGCCCTGGCGGCGCAGGGCCTGAACGAGGTCGAGGTCGCGGCGGCAGTTCTCGCAGTAGAACTGCCCGCCCGATCCCGGCGTGATCATGGCGATGCGCATGCGCGGCCTCCTGTGGCTGCCCCTGGCCCAGCCTGGATTATTCGCGAAGCGCGGGTGCTTCGCTCACAATCCACTTGCGCCGCACGACGCCGCAGCGCAAGTTTCGACGCGCGTCGCGTCGCGCCACCTGCTCAAGGCTGGCCCTGAGCAAGAGGCCGCAAGGGCCTCGCGTCGAAGCCCGAAGGGTGACCTGTTCAAGAGCCGCCGTGCGGCGCGTAAATAGGTCAGGCCAGAGATGCACGGTCGCCCTAATGTACGTGCCCGCCGCCGCAATGCCGCGCCGCTGAGGATGGCGGCAGGGCTGATCGACGATCGCGTCAGCGCTCACCTGGCCACCCTGAGGGGGTGCCAGAACCGGACTTTCAAACAGCCCTGGGATGGCAGGCGCCGGGGAACGGCGCCGGAGGGAGGCCGAGCCGACGCTCGGCGGTCCCGGGGGGGGCGGGCGTGTCCTGTCGAGGCCTGTCGAGACCTATCGGGACCTGTCGGCACCTATCGAGGGCGGCCGGGCCGGGGCGCCATTTGGCAAAGCCGCCGGCACCGTCTATTCTACGCCGCGACGGCCTGATACAGGCAGGCCCGGCGCCGCGCGGCGCGCGTCGGGGCCACATTCCAGGGAGGACCGATGACCTTCCGGGCGGTAGTCTTCGGGCTGCTGGGCGCGGTGCTGGTCTGCGGCACCAGCTTCCTGAACGACCGCGTTCTGCGGCAGACCTACCTGGTCGGCAACAACATGCCGGTCTCGGTCTACGGCATCCTCATCCTGGTCGTGCTCGGCATCAATCCCCTGCTGCGCCGCTGGCG
>JAGVUW010000352.1 GCA_019136035.1 Verrucomicrobiota bacterium
GGCCGTCGAAGGTGCCGACCTGGAAGCTGGAGCGCGCGAGCTGCCGTCGGCCGTCGACGTCGCGTCGTTCGGCGCCATGCAGGACCCAGCGGCGCTGGGCGGGATCGCCGTCGATGGCGAGTTCGAAGAGGTCCGGGCACTCGTAGAAGCCGGGGATGGCGCTGGCGTAGAGCCAGGTGCGCAGGTCGCTCGAGGTGTAGAAGGCGTAGCGCCAGTGCGAGTCGCTCTCGTCGTAGACGACCATGACCCAGCGCCGCGTCGGCGCGTGCCAGAGGATGCGCGGGTCGCGGCCGCGGTGACGCAGGACGGGGTTGCCCTCGTACTCGACGAGCGACTCGCCGCCGTCCGGGCTCCAGGCCAGACACTCGCCCCGCCCGGTGCCGGTGAAGGCGACCATGAGGACGTCCTCGGTGCCCTTGCCGAAGCCCGCCGAGTTGCCGTGATCGACGAAGCCGCCGCCCGAGTAGGCCATGTCCTTCAGCGAGCGCGGGTAGAGCGCCGTCGGGAGCTCCGTCCAGTGTACCAGGTCGGGGCTGACGGCGGACGGCGTGGCCCCAGTGCATGTTGCCCCAGTGGACCCCGAAGGGATTATGCTGGAAGAACAGGTGCCACTGGCCGCGGTAGTACACCAGGCCATTCGGGTCGTTGTTCCACCCGCGCCGTGACGTGAAATGGAACTGCGGCCGGGCGCTCTCGCGGTAGAGTCCCTCGAGGCCGGCTGGCTCGTCGCTGAGCCGGACGAGGCCCTCCAGCGGCGGCGCCGCCGCCGGGGCGCTCGGGGCCAGCTCGAGGTCGCAGTTCAGGAAGGCGCCGAGGTCGTAGAAGGCCCACCACGCCGCCGCCTCGGGGGTCTCGGCCAGCTCGATCTCGAACTCGCGCACCATGCGGTCGCCGGTGCGGAGCTGCAGGACGACCTTCGGTGCGCCATCGCGCACCGGCAGATTCAGCCAGCGCTGCTGGGCTGTGAAGCGCATTGCCGTCCTCCTGTGACCACGGGCCGGCGTCCGGCGCCGGCCTGCGCTCCCTCAGGCTTCTCGCGGTTCGAAGGCGAAGAGGCGGGCCATGGGGGCGCCCCAGGTCGCCCGCGGGGTCAGACGCAGGGCCATGGCCTCGACCTCAAGCGGCACGCGCACCAGGCGCTGGTGGTTGTCGTCGACCGTGGCGACGGTCGACCAGCGTCCCGCGGCGTCGAGGGCCTCCAGGGTGAAGGCGCGGGTCAGGGTGTCGGGCACCGTCCGCGGCGGCTGGCCGAGGGGGTAGTTCGAGAGGATGTTCTTCTCGACATGGTGGGCGCAGGCGCCCTGGCCGAGGCGGTTCAGGTTGCTGTCGAAGACGATACGGACACTGCCGATGCGGCGTGGGCGGTCGAAGCGGTACTGGACCCAGTCGGTGCCCGGTCGGCCGCTCCAGGCGTTCTCGGCGGTGCCGACCGGGCGGTCGACGCCATTGCGGAGGGGCTCGGCGTCGCCGGCGCTGGCGGTCAGCTCGGCGCGGCGGGCCAGGTCGCCGATGTCGCGGCGCTGCCAGGGCAGGAAGCAGTCGTCGTCGAGGAGGGCCTGCTGGAGTTCGCGGAGGTGGTGTTCGTAGACGCCGCGCGGGGTAGTCCGGTAGCGCGTGGCGAGGCTGGCGGCGGTGCCGGCGGCCTGGCCGCAGAGGGCGCAGGTGGCCATGACGCGGGTGGAGCTCATGGCGGCGTGGGTGCAACTGATGTTGCGGCCGGCGACGAAGAGGTTCTCGATGTTCCTTGAGTAGAGGCAGCGGTAGGGAATGCCATACGGCGACGGCGCCGGGTGGAAGATGGTCGGCTTGCCCGGGTAGCGCAGGCCGCCGGGGTGGTGGTCGTCCATGCTCCAGCCGCCGTAGGCGACGAGGTCATCGAAGCGGCCCTCGGCACGGACGTCGTTCTGGGTCAGGATGTGATCGCCGACATAGCGCCGGCTCTCACGCTTGCCGGGGAGGAAGCCGACCCACTCCAGTTCCCAGTTGGCGGCGCCGTGCTCGCCGCGGTTCTTGATGTGGTCCCAGACGCCGAAGGCGATGGCCAGGAGCTCGTCGCGGAGGTCCTCGGTGTCGTGGACGGCATCGCCCTCGCCGCCGAGCTCGAGCCACCAGAAGTTGCTCAGGCCGGTGAAGCCATGGCCGCGGTTGGGCAGCTCGGCGTCGCTGGCGAAGACCTTGGCCCAGGTCGGGGGTATGAAGGGCTTCGGCGAGGCGGTCTCGCGGGCCTGGAACAGGCAGCTCATGCCCATGGTGCGCTCGTCGGCCTG
>JAGVUW010000626.1 GCA_019136035.1 Verrucomicrobiota bacterium
CCGTCGCCGGCCGGCCCGGCGATCGCCCGCGAGCCGGCCCCCGTCGTCGGCGCCGCGGCGCCGGCGCTGGCCGGCCTGACCGAGGTGGTCCCGGCCTTCCTGGCGCCCCTGGATGGCCTCGCCGAGGGCAGCGCCACCATGCGCGCCGCCCAGATCGCCTACAGCCGCGACACCAGACTGCCCATCGAGGTCCGCAACAGCCTCGGCATGCGCTTCCGCCTGGTGCCGCCCGGGACCGCCATCCTCGGCAGCCCCGCCGACGAGCCCGGCCGCGGTGATACTGAGCTGCAGCACGTCTTCCTGGCCATGGAGCCCTTCTACCTGGGCGCCTGCGAGGTTACGCAGGCCGAGTGGTCCCAACTCATGCCCGCGAACCCCTCGCGTTACAGCGGCCCGCAACGGCCGGTCGAGGAGGTGACCTGGTACGAGTGCCAGCGCTTCCTGACCGCCCTGTGCGAGCGCGAGGGCGTGCCGGAGGGCACCTACCGCCTGCCGAGCGAGTCGGAGTGGGAGTACGCCTGCCGGGCCGGCACCGCCACGGCCTACTGCTGCGGCAACGACCCGCGGCGTCTCGACGCCTTCGCCATCCATGGCGACAATGGCGGCAGCGGCACCACCGCCGTCGGCCTCAGACAGCCCAACGCCCTCGGCCTCTACGACCTCCACGGCAATGTCTGGGAGTGGTGCCTGAATCGCTTTGCGCCGTACCCCAACGACACCCGCCCGCCCGATCCGGAATACGAGGCGTGGCGCTGCCTGCGCGGCGGCAACTGGTACGTGCCGCCGGTGGACTGCCGTTCGGCCGGACGCAACCGCCTGCCGCCGACCTCCAAGGGTAACATGCTCGGCTTCCGTGTCCTGCGGCGCATCGACCTGCCGGCGCCGCCCGCACCGCCGGCGTTCCCGCCGGCGCCAGCGCCTGCGGCGCCTTAGCCCGACCGATTCGCGCGCCCTATGGCGGCTCGTGAAGAGGCCGCGGCGCGTGGCGGTTGGCGGAAGATCCTTCAGGCGGCGCGGCGGGCGCGCAGGAGTCCCTGCAGCTCGCGGAGTTGGCCGCGGCCGTCGGCGGCCTGGAGTTCCGGCAGGGCCCCGCGCGAGCTCCGCCACAGGCCGCGCTCGGATTCCATGAAGACGCGCCGGCCGCGCACGACGACGCGGTGGACGCCGGCCTGGCGGGCGAGCACCTGCACGCGGGCCAGCTCGAGCATCGCCTCCACGCAGGTCGGCAGCGGCCCGAAGCGGTCGCGCCACTCGGCGGCAAGGGCGTCGACGGCATCCTCATCGGCGAGTTCCGCCAGGCGACGGTAGCAGGCGATGCGGGTGGCGTCGTCCTGGACGTAGGCCGCCGGTATGGCCGCCACGGTCCGGCCGCGACTGTCCTGCAGGGCGAAGCTCAGCGTCTCCATCTCCACCGGCACCGGCTGTCGCGACGGGGCGGGCTGCTGCTCAAGGCGTGCCACGGCCTCCTGGAGCAGCTTGCAGTAGAGGTCGAAGCCGACCGCGGCGATATGGCCGCTCTGTTCGGTCCCGAGGATATTGCCGGCGCCGCGGATCTCGAGGTCGCGCAGGGCCAGCTTGAAGCCGGCGCCGAGGTGGGTGTAGCGGCGTATGGCCTGCAGGCGCTGCCGGGCGTTGGTCGGCAGGCTTCCCATGGGCGGCAGGAGCAGGTAGGCGTAGGCCTGGCGGTGGTAGCGCCCGACCCGGCCGCGCAACTGGTACAGCTCGGCCAGGCCGAAGCGGTCGGCGCGGTCGATGATGATGGTGTTGGCGTTGGGGATGTCGATGCCGGATTCGATGATGGTGGTGCACACCAGCACATCGACCTCGCCGACAGTGCTGCCGGGCTCATCTGGCCATGGGCGACCGCCAGACGCGCCTCGGGCACGAGCTGCCGCAGCGCCAGGGCGGCGCGGTCGATGCTCTGGACGCGGTTGTGGAGGAAGAAGACCTGGCCCTGGCGCTCGAGTTCGCGCATGACCACCTGGCGGATCAGGTCGCGGTCATAGGGCGAGATCACGGTGGTGACCGGGAGGCGCTCCGACGGCGCTGTCATGATGGTGCTGAGGTGGCGCAGGCCGGCCAGGCTGAAGTAGAGCGTCCGCGGTATGGGCGTCGCGGTCATGGTCAGGATGTCGACGCTGGCCCGAAGCTCCTTGAGGCGCTGCTTGTGACGCACGCCGAAGCGCTGCTCCTCGTCGACAATGACCAGGCCGAGGTTGGCAAAACGCACGTCGGACTGCAGCAGCCGGTGCGTGCCGATAAGCACGTCGATGTGGCCCTCGGCCAGACGCTCGAGAAGGCGCTGCTGCTCGCCGCGCGTGCGGAATCGGCTGATGACCTCGATCACCACCGGGTAGGCCGCCAGGCGCTCGCGGAAGGTGACGTAGTGCTGCTGGGCCAGCACCGTCGTCGGCACCAGCACCGCGACCTGGCGGCCGTTGAGCACGGCCCGGAAGGCGGCGCGCATGGCGACCTCGGTCTTGCCGTAGCCGACATCGCCGCAGAGGAGGCGGTCCATCGGCTCGTCCTTGGCCATGTCCTCGAGGACATCGCGGATGGACTGGGTCTGGTCCTCGGTCTCGGTGTAGGGGAAGGCCTCGGCGAAGGACCGCTCCCAGTCCGGGACCGGCTGGAAGGCGATGCCGGCGGCGTTGCGTCGGCGCGCCTCGAGGCGGAGCAGGTCGGCGGCCAGGTCGGTGGCGGCCGCCTCGGCACCGGCGCGGGCCGAGCGCCAGCTCGAGCCGCCGAGGCGGCTCAGCCGCGGCACGGCCTTGGTGCCGCCGACATAACGGCTCACCAGGAAGGCCTGCTCCAGAGGTACGTAGAGGCGGGCGTCCTCATCGAACTCCAGGTCGAGGACCTCCTGGACCTGACCCGAGACCTCGATATGGCGGATGCCGTGGTAGAGGCAGATGCCCTGCGCGGCGTGCACGGCGTAGGCGCCCTCGTCGAGGTCGGTGCCATCCTGGAGGGCCAGGTCGTGGCGGTAGGCGGCGCGGCGGCGCCGGCGCACATCCGGGCGAGGACGCCGTTCTCGATGGGTACCAGATCGACGATGACGCCGTAGCGTCCGGCGGCGGGGTCGCCATCGAGCATCTCCTGGAAGCGCCTGGCCTCGCCCTCGCCGACGCAGCAGGCGACCAGGCTGTAGCCCAGGTTCTGCCAGTGCTCGAGGCTGTCGCGGAGCTGCTGCCAGCGCCACTGTCCCGCGCTGTCGCCGAGATCGTCGGGGGCCTCGCCGATCTCGCCGTCGAGGCTCATGCCGCCGGCCGTCAGCACGACCTCGTTGGGGCCGAAGGGCGACCCGGCCGGGTCGGTCTGCAGGGCGACGGCGTGGCGGGCTTCGGCCAGGGCCGCCGCCCAGGCGGCGGATTGCGCGGCGTCGCCGAAGCGCCGAAGGTGCTCGGCGATCTCCTCGGGCGAACAGACCAGGAGCGGCACCGCCGCCCCGAGGTAGCTCAGGAAGGCCGCCGTCTCGCCCGCCGCCGGCTCGGCCACGATCGCACCGCGCGGGGCGATGCGGATCTCGTCGAGTGAGCCGAACGAGCGCTGCGTGTCCGGCACGAAGCTGCGCATCGACTCGATCTGGTCGCCGAAGAACTCCAGGCGGACCGGCGCCTCGTGCAGCGGCGAGAAGATGTCGAGGATGCCGCCGCGCCGGGCGAACTCGCCGGGGCTGTGGACCTCGAATTCGTTGTCGTAGTCGAGCTCGACCAGACGCTCGGCCAGGCGCTCCGGCGACCAGCCGTCGTCGCCGACGCGCAGGCTGAAGACCTGCGCGGCAAAGGCCTTCGGCGCCAGGGTCGGACTGAGGAGGCCCTGCGCGGTGACCACGAACACGGCGTCGTCACCGCGGCAGGCCGCCTCGAGGGCCGCACAGCGCGCCGCCTCGTTCTCGGGCTGCCACTGGCCGCGCGGGCCGGCCTCGACATCGGGGACCAGCACCAGCGGCCGGCGGTCGCCGAGGACCGGCATGGTGGCGCGCAGACCGGCCAGGGCCATGTCGGCACGCTGCCCGTCGGCGACCACCACGGCGACACGGCCCGGCCACGCCGCCAGACAGCGCGCCAGGGTCACCGGCACGAGGGCGTCGTCGTGCAGGGCAAAGCGGACACGCCCGGCCGTCGGCGGCGCCGCCGCACGCAGCCAGGCCTGGAGGCGTTGGCGCCAGGGCAACGCCGAGACAGCTTCTGAATGATCAGCCATGGTAGACCAGAACCAAGGCGGCCGGGACCGCACTGGGCCGCGGCCGCGCGCAGCCATTGACGACGAAACTTTGGGTACTATAGTGGCGCACGTGCGTTGGAACTCACCACCGTCTGAACGTCGTTCGGGTGGCGGTGGGTGCCCTCCGCACCGGCGTACCGTGACCGCAGGGCACGACCGGCTCAAGGAGGGGATATGCTGAGCAGAAGCGACACCATGAAGGTGTACATGCAGGATATCGGCAAGATCCCCCTGGTCACGCAAGGGCCTCGGGCTGCCCCTGCTGGACCTCATCAGCGAGGGCAACATCGGCCTGATGAAGGCGGTCGAGAAGTTCGATCCGAGGAAGGGCGCCAAGTTCAGCAGCTACGCGGCCTGGTGGATCAAGCAGGCAATGCGGCGGGCGCTGGCCAACCAGAGCCGGACCATCCGCATTCCGGTGCAGTCGGCCGGCAAGATCAACCGCATCAAGCTGGCGCGCACGGAGCTGACGGACCGCCTCGGCCGCGAGCCGACCGACGCCGAGATCGCCGAACAGCTCGATGTCAGCCGGCGGAC
>JAGVUW010000103.1 GCA_019136035.1 Verrucomicrobiota bacterium
GCGGCAAACCGGCCAGGAAGCGCCCCCCGAAGAACACATGACCGTCCCCCGGACCGCCGGTCCGGGCAAGGATCCCACAGCGGCGATACCTACGGAACAGACATGCGCCCGGGCGGTTCGGCGGGGTTGTGCCGGGGGCGGTGCCGGGCTATCTTTTCGCGATGTGTGTCGCCGGGCTGTTCGGGGCTTTCCCCGTGCCTCGGCGGGGCTGTCAACCCACCGTCAGGATGATCTCCTCGATGCCACCCCATTTTGTCTTCCAGATGATGGATGTGTCCAAGGTCTACGGCGACAAGCCGGTCCTGCAGGACATCTCGCTGTCCTTCTACTACGGCGCCAAGATCGGCATCGTCGGCGAGAATGGCGCCGGCAAGTCGACCCTGCTGAAGATCATGGCCGGGCTGGACACCGACATCCTGGGCACGGCGCAGCTCAGCAAGGGCATGCGGGTGGGCTATGTGCCGCAGGAGCCGCGCCTGGACCCGAGCAAGACGGTCCGCGGCAACCTCCTCGAGGCGGTGGCGCCGATTCAGGCCCTGGTCGACCGCTACGACGCGGTCTGCGCTGAGCTGGGCGAGGACCACACCGAGGCCGAGATGAGCAAGCTCGGCGACGAGATGGACCGCCTCCAGACCGAGATCGACCGCGTCGGCGGCTGGGAGATCGACCGCCTGCTCGACGTCGCCTCGGATGCCCTGGTGCTGCCCCCGGACGACGCCGATGTCACCCGCCTCTCGGGCGGCGAGTGCCGCCGGGTGGCGCTGTGCAAGGTCCTCCTCGAGAAGCCCGACCTGCTCCTCCTCGACGAGCCGACGAACCACCTCGACGCCGAGACCGTCGCCTGGCTGGAAGAGCAGTTGCGCGAGTACCCGGGCACCGTCATCATCGTCACCCACGACCGCTACTTCCTCGACAACATCACCCGTTGGATTCTCGAGTTGGAGAACACCCGCGGCATACCCTTCGAGGGCAACTACTCGTCGTGGCTGGCCCAGAAGGCCGAGATCCTGCGCCAGCGCGAGAAGTCCGAATCGCAGCGTCAGCGGGTCCTGCAGCGCGAGCTGGAGTGGCTGCGGGCCAGTCCGAGCGCCCGCATCAAGAAGCAGCAGGCCCGCATCAACCGCTACGAGGAGATGGCCGCGCAGGCCTTCGAGGTCCAGAAGGAGGACTGCGTGATCCAGATTCCGCCCGGCCCCCGCCTGGGCAACAAGGTGGTGATCGCCAAGGGCCTGGGCAAGGGCTACAACGGCATTCCTCTTATTAAGGACTGCGACTTCAGCCTGCCGCAGGGCGGCATTGTCGGCGTGGTCGGCCCCAATGGCATTGGCAAGACGACGCTGTTCCGCATGATTGTCGGTCAGGAGCAGCCCGACGCCGGGGTTCTGGAGGTCGGCGAGACGGTCCGTCTGGCCTATGTCGATCAGCACCGCGATGCCCTGGAGGACAGCCACACGGTCTACGAGGAGATCACCGGTGGCGCCGAGGAGATCCAGCTCGGCGGGCGCACCATGAACGGCCGCGCCTACTGCGCCCGCTTCAACTTCCGCGGGCCGCAGCAGCAGAAGCAGGTCGGCAAGCTCTCGGGCGGCGAGCGCAACCGCGTCCACCTGGCGAAGCTCCTGAAGTCCGGCGGGAATCTCCTGCTGCTGGACGAGCCGACCAACGACCTCGACGTCGGCACCATGCGCGTGCTGGAGCAGGCCCTCATCGACTTCGCCGGCTGCGCCATGGTCATCAGCCACGACCGCTTCTTCCTCGACCGCATCTGCACGCACCTCCTGATCTTCGAGGGCGACGGCCGCGTGCGCTGGTTCGAGGGGACCTTCTCGGACTACGAGGAGGCGATGCTGGCGCAGGACAGCGACCACCTCCTGCACCGCCGCTCGAAGTACCGCAAGCTGGGCCTTAACTGAAGCCGGAGGGACGATGGCGGCGCGGTGTTGCCGGCGCCGCCGCGGCTCGTGGACGCGTTCGCGTCTGCGGCCACTCGCCCTCCAGCGCAGGGGGCGAGCGGTGTTTCGCCGTGCGCTGTCCGCCGCACCACGCCGGCCGTTTCCCAGGGGCCGGTGGCGCCCGGGAAGTCCACGGGCGGCGCCGCGGACCTGCGTGACCGGCGCCGAAGACCCCGCCGCCGCGGCGGGGGATCCGTCAGGACTGCCTGGGCAGGCGTGGCGATTCGGGGGTGCGCCGGCGGTGCATGGCCCGGGTGAACAGCACCTCCTCATCGCGGCGGGCGACGCCGTTGGCCATCAGCTCGCTGACCTTGGCGGCCGCGGCGATGTGCTGCACGAGGTGCAGGCGATTGCCGGGGAGGCACTCGCGTTCCTGGGCCTCGACCATGACCCGCACGGCGAGATCCTCGTCGACCCAGAGCAGACCCCAGCCGTCGGCCAGCTCCTCGGGCTCGATGAGGCCGGCCGGGACGGCCAGGTAGAGCTGGTCGGCGAGCTGGGCGCTGCCGATGCGCTCGAAGGCGGTGCCCTCGTAGAGGCTCCGCTCGACACGGTTCAGGGCCCGGCGCAGACGCTGGTAGTCGCGGTTGCGGCTGTTCTCGTAGCGCCAGACCGCGTACTCCTCGAAGAGCGCGGCGCCGTCGCGCAGCTCGGGCTCTTCGCGGCGGATGACGGCCTCGACCTCGTGGAGCTCGGCCTTGATGGCCTTGAGCTTGGGGAGCATCTCCTGGGAGCGGGCGCAGTCCGGCCAGCACTCATCGCGTTCGGCGTAGCACTGGATGATGGTCGTGCGCAGGGGCGCCAGGACGCGGTCGGGTCCCTCGCCGGCGCTGTTGCGGACCGGGGCGCTCCAGAAGGCGGCGACGTCGGCGCGGTTGCGCTGGATGCGGGTGACGACCTGGGTGGCCAGGCCGGTCGGCTCGCGGGTCAGCTCCAGCCAGCGCAGTACGGCGCGCCGCACCGCCTGGCGGCGGGCGGTGCCCGTGGCAGACTCAGCCGCGGCACCCGAAGCGCCGTCGGCATCGGCATCGTCCTCAGCGGACCACGTGAAGAGGAGTTGCTTCGGCATGGGTCTTCCCGTGAGAGGTGCGCCAGGCCTGTCCACTGACAGGGCCTCATGCAACGACACCACAGCGTCTGAATATCGCCAGCAATCCGGCTCCTGCAAGCAGGCCCCCGGCGCGGCCCGCTTTTTCAGGGCTATACTACGCGGGTCGCCACCACCCGGCCTACGGGCGGCGGCCGCAGGCGCACCGCAGTTAAGGAATTCCGCCATGGCCCTCGCATTCACCAACTCCCTGACGCGCACGAAGGAGCCCTTCGTCTCCATTCGCCCGGGCGAAGTCGGCCTCTACACCTGCGGCCCGACGGTCTACAACATCGCCCACATCGGCAACTTCCGCGCCTACGTCTTCGAGGACCTCCTCAAGCGCACCCTGCAGTACTGCGGTTACCGGGTGCGGCATGTCATGAATCTGACCGATGTCGACGATAAAACCATCCGCGACTCGCGCGCCGCCGGCCTGAGCCTGGATGACTTCACCCAGCGCTTCAAGGAGGCCTTCTTCGCGGACTCGAAGGTCCTGCGCATCGCCCCGGCCGACGTCTACCCCGCAGCGACCGCGCACATCCCGGAGATGATCACCCTGATCCAGGCCCTCATCGACAAGGGCATCGCCTACCGCGCCGACGACGGCTCGGTGTACTTCTCCATCGCGCGCTGGCCGAACTACGGCCAACTGGTGCACATCGAGGCCGAGCAGATGCGACCCGGCACGCGCGTCAGCCACGACGAGTATGCCAAGGAGTCGGTGGCCGACTTCGCGCTCTGGAAGAGCTGGAGCGAAGACGACGGCGATGTCGCCTGGGACAGCCCCTGGGGCCGCGGCCGGCCGGGGTGGCATATCGAGTGCTCGGCCATGAGCGCACGCTACCTCGGGCCGCATTTCGACATCCACTGCGGCGGCGTCGATAACATGTTCCCGCACCACGAGGACGAGATCGCCCAGAGCGAGGCCGCCAACGGGTGCCGTTTTGTCAATGTCTGGATGCACTGCGCCCACCTGGTCGTCGATGGCGTCAAGATGTCGAAGTCGCTGGGCAACTTCTACACCCTGCGCGACGTCCTGCAGCGCGGCTGGAGCGGCCGCGAGGTGCGCTACGTCCTCCTGGCCACGCATTACCGCCAGTCGCTGAACTTCTCGTTCCGGGCCTGCGAGGATGCCCGCGCCGCCCTGCAGCGCCTGGACGCCTTCCGCGAGCGCCTGCAGGATGCCGCCCGGCTGCCCGACAGCGACACGGCCCCGGCGGCCGCCGCGGCCCAGGCGGCCGAGGCCGGCTTCCGGGCGGCGCTCGAGGACGACCTCAACATCTCGGCGGCGCTGGCGACGCTGTTCGACCTGGTACGCGAGGGCAACCGCCTCCTCGATGCCGGCACGGTTGCCGGCGCCGCCGCCAAGGCGATCCTGGGCACCCTGGAGCGCCTCGACAGCGTCCTGGCCGTCATGGCGCCCGACGAGGACGCCGGCGTGCCGGCCGACATCCAGGCCCTGGCCGACGCTCGCCAGGCGGCCCGCAAGGCCAAGGACTTCGCCCGGGCCGACCAGCTCCGCGACCAGCTCGCCGCGGCCGGGTGGGTGATCGAGGATACCCCCAAGGGCCCGCGCGTGCGCCGGCGCTGAAGCCGGCCGCGACGAGCCGAGTGGCGCCCCACGTCGGTGGCACCGCTGCAGGGGAGGTCCCTCAGGCCGAGACAAACGGCGGCTCGCCGCGTACCCCGGCCAGGACCGCCTGGGCCCGATCGAGCTGACCGGCGTTGCCGAACAGCGCCAGCCAGACGGCGCCTTCGGCACCGCCGACGCCGCCGGCGCCGACCGGGACCGCCTCGACACCGGCCAGCACCGACAGGGCCTCGATCTCGGTGAAGAGCTCTCCGGGGACGAGGAAGAGTGTCGGGCCCTTGCCCTCGGCGTCGACGTTGAGCCGGGCCGCGACGGCCGCCAGGTCGACCCCGAGGTTCTTCTCCAGGCCGGCCGGGTGGAGGTAGCGGATGCGCCGCGCCACGATGGTCCCGACCACGGCACCGACGCTCCCGCCGCTGGGGTGGCCGATCAGCACGGCACCCTGGCGGCGCTCGTAGTTCAGGGCATTGACGCCCTTCATGAAGACGTCGCCCGGCCCCATCTCGGCGACGTACTCGTTGGCCTTGACCTCCGGGACCCTCTCGCCACGGCGCAGCACCAGGTCCTGCCCGGTGTAGGTCAGCGCCGGGCCGCGGTAGCCGCTGGGCAGGGTCCGGCCGGTGACCATGGTCGTCTTGTCGATGGGGCTGCCGGTCAGCTCCTCGATGACGTAAGCGTTGGTCGTGCCCGAGCCGATGGCGATGACGCCGCGGTCGCGGGCGCGCTGCACCGCGTCGCACTGGGCAACGCCGCGGGCGATAAGGCGTTTGCTCTCGGAGACGGTCAGGGAGACGATCTGGTGCATCGCGGCGACTCCTCGATGAATGAGGCTGCTATGGCTGACGGCTCAGGGCGGCGCGGCGGCACCAGCGCCGCCGGCGGCCGGGCTCTCCAGGCCGGCTGGCGAACGCAGAAAGCGTGCATAGAGGCGGCTGCTGCGAAGGCCATCGCCATCGCCGGACAGGCACAGGCTGGTGACCGCGTCGCCGGCGGCATCGGAACGCGTCAGGACGACATCGACCGGGATGGCATCCGGCAGACGGCCGTCAGCGAAGGCCGCCGCGGCGATGGCGACCTCCAGGACGCCACGATCCGGGACGGCCTTCCAGACCGCGGCCACGTGCTCGGCAGAGACGCCCAGGACCGTCACCTGGCCGCTGGCCGACACCGCCACCCGCAACGGCTCCTCACCGGACGCGAAATCGGCACCGGCGCCGCCGCGCCGATCGACGAGGATGAGCCCGCCGACCGCAGCGCCGGGCTGCCGGCGAATGGCCACCGCCAGACACAGGCGCCCGTCACGCTCGCCGACCATGACACGGCCGGTGAAGTCGGTGGCGCCCTGCCAGGGCTCGCGCTGCAGGACGACCTGCGACGCGTGGCCGATCGGCAGCCCGCCGGTGGGCCAGTCGCCCTGATCGCCGTCGGCGGACCACTCCTCGCCCAGCGGCACGACCGGGCCGCCCAGGCGCACGTGCGGCCGCAACTCCAGCCGCAGAGGCACGGCATTCCCGACGCCATCGCGGATGCTCGTGCGCAGCCGCAGCCGCGGCTCGGCGAACTTCAGGGGCGCGTCGCCGTCAACCTGCAGATGGAAGCGCTGCCGGAAGAGCTGCCCGGGCGCCAGCGAGAAGCCGAGCATCTGCGGCTCGACCCGGCCGCCATTGCCCTCGAAGTGCCACTCGGCCTCGAAGCTCAGCGGCGCCTCGGTCGGGTTGGCGCAGCGCACCTCCGTGATGCCCTCGCCGGCCGCGATGGGGTCGGCCTGGGCGCTCTCGCGCACCGCCTGGCGTTCCTCGTAGAAGCGCCGCGCATAGACCTCGGGAAGCCGCAGGCCGCGCGGGTCGACCAGACGCCATGCCGCGCCCTCGCCCCGCATGGACAACCACAGCAGGCCGGTGAACTCGCCGTCGTTGACGGCCCGGACCGCCGCCTCCGGAGCCACCGCCGCCCGCAGCGCCTGGCACTGCCAGCGACCCTGGCGCTGCCACGAGAAACGGGCGCTCCCGCCGCCGATAACGACCCCCGCGCCCAAGGCCTCGAGGCGTGGCTGCAGACGCGCCCACAGCCCCGGATCGCTCTCCCAGAGAGGCCGGTCCAGACAGAGGACGGTGTCGGTCCCGGCCCCCATGTGCGCGGCCAGCCATGCGAGGGCGCCCTCCAGATCGTGCTCCAGGGCCGCAGCCGTGAGCAGCAGCAGCGCGCGCGAACCGCAGTCCAGGCGCAGGCGGCCCCCCGGGATCATGCCGGCGGAGCCGGGAAAGGCCACCACGACCCCGGCATCGGACCACCCCGGCAGACGCACCGAGACGCCGGAAGCCGCCAGGCGACCGTCCGCGGCGAGGTCGATCTCGCCGAGCAGGAGGGTCACCCGCGGACACAGCGCCTGGCTGGCCTCCCAGAGCGATAGGAAGCCCTCCAGGCCGGGATCCTGCGACAGATCCGCGCCGATCACCGCCAAGGTGCAGGGCGCCGCGGCGCAGCGGTCGCGGTCGACCGACGACGCCGTTGACGGTTCCGACTCCGGCGCGGGGCTCGGCTGGGCCGCTCGCAACGCGGCCTCCGACGGCGGTCTCTCGACGGGCGCCGCTGGCGCACGCATCGACACTGCCGGCGATGCCGAAACCGGCGCCGCCCGGCGCACCGCGCCACACCCCGAGACAAGCCCCGGCACGGCCAGGACCAGCAGCCACCCCAGCAACGCCGAAACACCTCGCCGACTGCGCCGCGACTGCCACGGCCTGCACTGTCTGAAGATGCGCACGTCGATGACACCCCGCCTGGCGGACCCTGTGAGACCCGGACGACCTTAAGCGTAGCGCCGCCGCGACGCGACGGCAACTCGATTCGAAGGCGAGGACGAGGGGGAGGACGAGGGGCGAAGGCCGAGGGGGAGGGACGAGGACGAGGGGGAGGGACGAGGACGAGGGGGAGAACGAGGACGAGGGGGAGAACGAGGACGAGGGGGAGAACGAGGACGAGGACGAGGACGAGGGGTGAAGGACGAGGACGAGGGGCGAGGACGAGGGGGTAGGGACGAGGGGGTAGGGACGAGGACGAGGACGAGGGGGTAGGCCGAGATGACTCTCGCGGGGCCTGCCTGCGGACCTCCGTTCCGGCGCCCTGAAAGGGCATCATCCATCAGCCCAGGGTAACGCCCTGGGAAATCGGGCCTGAATGCGTTGCAGGCTGAAAGTCTGCGACAGAGCCGCGCGCGTCACATCGCCATGGTTCCTACGAGCCGCTCCGGCTCGACTGAGACATACGGCCCGGCGTTGGCGGGGCTGGCAATGGCCCGTCGCACCGGCTATTTTTGGCGGCGTCCTCCGCGGGCTGGCCCGGCCGGCGATGTCCGGCGGCATGACGGGCCACCGCCGCGACGGCAATACGAAAGCTGGCGTGCCATGGATGGTGCAGACCGCGTCTCCTGCGACTACCTGATTGTCGGTTCGGGCCTGGCCGGCCTGACCGCGGCGCTCAAGGCCGCGCCCTATGGCCGGGTCATCGTCATCACCAAGACGACCGCCGACGAGTGCAACACCCGCTATGCCCAGGGCGGTATCGCCTGCGTGATCACTGAAGAGGACCGCTTCGAGTCGCACGTCCAGGACACCCTCAACGCCGGTGCCGGGCTCTGCCATGCAGACGTCGTCCGGGACATCGTCCGGGACGGCCCCGCGCGCATCCGTGATCTCGAGGCGTGGGGCCTGCATTTCACCCGGCGCGGCGACCTCTCCGACGACGTCACCGGCGACGACGCGGCCGAGTTCGACCTCGGCCGCGAGGGCGGCCACACCCGTCGGCGCGTCCTGCACGCCGGCGACATCACCGGTCAGGCCATCATCGAGGTCCTGGTGGCGCGTTGCCGCCAGGAACCGAATATCACCCTGCTCGAGCACCACCTCGCCGTCGACCTGATCAGCACCCGCCACATCCGCTGGCAGGGCGAGAACTGCTGCCTCGGCGCCTACGTCATGGACCGTACCTCCGGACGCATCCGGACCTTCCTGAGCCGCTACACCTTCCTCGCCACCGGCGGCGCCGGCAAGGTCTACCTCTATACCAGCAATCCCGACGTAGCCACCGGCGACGGCATGGCCCTGGCCTACCGCGCCGGCGCCGAGATCCGCAACATGGAGTTCTTCCAGTTCCACCCGACCTGCCTCTGGCATCCCGAGGCCAAGTCGTTCCTCATCAGCGAGGCGGTACGCGGCGAGGGCGCCATCCTGAAGGTGCGCCGCCGCGGCGACTACGTGGAGTTCATGAACCAGTACCACCCCATGGGCAGCCTGGCACCCCGTGACATCGTGGCGCGCGCCATCGACCACGAACTCAAGGGCAGCGGCGAGGCCTGCGCCTACCTCGATATACGGCACCACCCGGAGAGCTTCCTGCGCAAGCGCTT
>JAGVUW010000812.1 GCA_019136035.1 Verrucomicrobiota bacterium
ACGACGGTGTTCTACCTGCCCGGCACGAGCATCGAGATCGACCCCGACATGACCGTGCTGGAGCGCGGCGACGAGCTGCGCGGCGGCTTCTACCAGGCGCCCCATGCCGGGGCGGCCGAGTACGCGCCCAAGCACACCCTGAACAGTCGCATGTACCCGGCCGTGATGGGACTCTACCTCTGCCTGCTCTGCGGCGGCGTGACCACCACGCAGGGCGACGGCGGCTCGGTCAAGGACCCGGCCGGAGTCTCGATCCCGGCCGACGCCTACCGGCACGTGTTCAGCTGGAAGACCGGCGACGTGCCGCAGACCGCCCAACTGATCGCCTGCGCTCCGGACGGCGGCGCCTTCTGGAAGCTGCAGGGCGTGGGCGCCAACCAGATGACCTTCTCGCGTGACGGCGGCGCCTGGGTCTGCGAGGGCGAGCTGCTCAGCCTGGTGGCGAAGACGATCTCCGACCCCACGTTGACGCCCGCCTACGAGGCCGCCAAGCCCTGGCGCGCTGGCCAGATGACGCTCTCCTGGCTGGACAGCACGGCGGTGACCGAGGACTTCGAGTGGAAGATCGACAACGGGCTCACGACCGAGTACCAGATGAGCGACCCCTCGATCTTCCCCGACTCGATCGTCTACGAGGAGAACCTGCCCGTCCTGGGCGGCACGATCGACAAGCGCTCGTTCAAGACCGCCGACTGGAACGCGCTCGAGGCCGGCACCCAGTTCAACGCGACCATGCACTGGACGCACTCCGAGAGCGCGACCGGCACCTACAAGCACCAGCTCTGGGTCGAGTGCCCCGGCGCCCAGTACGTCTCCGGCAAGCCCGATGCGATCGAGAACAAGCGCCGCAACAAGGCCTCGTTCGAGTGGGCCGCGCGCCAGGACAGCGTGACCGGCGAGTGGGCCAAGATCACACTGGTCAACGCGACCCCGACCTACGCCGTCTATCCGTGATGCTGGTCCGCGCCTGGTCAGGAGCCGTACTCGAGCTGGAGCCGCCGCCGCTGCGGGCGGTGCTGGCTCGGGGCGGCTCCGACGAGGCGCTCATCGACCTGTGCTTCTCGCACCAGATGGAGCCCGAGCGGCTGCGCCCCGAGGACCGCGCCTTCATCTGTGCCTGGGCGGTCGAGATGCTGGCCGGCGACTCCGAGGCGGGCGAGTTCTGCGCCCTCTGCGAGCAGTTCGGCACGGCGCCATCGGAGCGGCTGCGGATCGCCGACCCGGTGCGGGCCTACGACTGTGACCGCGCCTTCCTTGTGGCTCTGCTGGAGGCGCGCAGCGAAACGACGAGCGACGATTCCGACCGCGAGGGCGGGCGCGTGATCGTCACTACCCCGGAGGAGTGAGGCGATGAGCGAGCGTGAGGCGAAGGAGTCCGGCGAGGCCGGGCGGTCCTTCGAGGCGACCCGGCCGGAGGACTATCCGGTCGCCCAGGACATCGAGGTCGAGCTGCCCAGCGGCGCCAAGGCGATCCTGCACGAGCCGAGCAAGTACCTGATGCTGAAGACCGGGCAGTTCCCCAAGGACGTGACCGAGGCGATCTACGCCGCCGTCGAGAGCGGCACCGAGCCGAGTTACGAGGTGCGCCAGAAGGCGCTCGAGGCACTGCTCTGCAAGGCGTTCGTCTCGCCACCGGTCTCGATGACGCCGCGCAAAGGTCACCTCACTGTGGGCGACCTGCGCGACCGTGACCGTGAGTTCGTCGTCATGCTGCTCGGGCTGACGGTCTTCTAAGGGTGACGCCATGGGCATGACCGAGACGCTGCGGCTGGTCATCGACGGAGTCCCGTCGGGGGCGAAGCGCGCGCTCGGTGAGGTCCGCTCCGAGGCGACCAAGACAGAAAAGACCCTGAGCGGCATCAACGCCGGCCTCAACAAGGCGGCCAACATCGCCGCCGTCGGAGTGGCTGCCGGAGTCGGGGTCATGGCCAAGAGCCTGAAGACCTACGAGGACTACAGCTCGCAGGTGCGCAGCATCCAGCGCGCGCTCGGCGCCGATGCCGAGGGCGCCTCGCGGCTGGCCGGTCAGTGGAAGCGCTACGGCGTCGACGCCGGCGCGGCCACCATGGCGACCAAGACGCTGGCCAAGGCGATCGACGAGGCGCGGCGCGGCAACGCCGCCTACACCGAGACCTTCACCCGTCTCGGCCTGAGCATCGACCAGCTGAAGAGCATGAGCGACACCGAGGCGATCTTCGCCGTGCGCGACGCGCTCGGCGAGCTCGAGGCCGGCGCCGAGCGCACCGCTATCGCCACCAAGCTGCTCGGCCGCGGCGCCATGTCGATGAGCGCCTGGTACTCGCAGTCGGCCAGTGACATGGCCCGCACCAATGAACTGCTCGAGAAAGCCGGCCTGGTCTGGGACGAGGAGCAGGTCAGGAAGTCGGGCGAGGCGGCCAAGAAGATCGCCGAGCTGCAGGTCGCTATCCTCGGGCTCCAGATCCAGATCGCGGAGAGCGGCGTGGTCGACAGCATGATCCACCTCGTCGACGGGCTCACCGCGCTGCTCGGCCGGCTCGGGCCGCTGGCCCGCGCCTTGCCCTACGTGACCGCATTGCTGGCCGGCTTCGTCGGCGTCGTCAAGATTATCAGCTTCGTGCAGTTCGTCCGGGGGCTGTTTTCGGCCACCAGCGGCGTGCAAGCGCTCGGAGCCGGCACCAGAGGGGCGCTGCCCGCCCTGACCCGCCTCTCGACCCTGCTGCGCGGCCTGCCCGGGCTGCTCACCAGCGCCGGCGGCATGTACGCCCTGGTGGCGGCCGGGATCGCGGCCGACACCTACCTGATCATCAAGGCGATCGACGCCTGGCGGCAGATGACCGAGGCCGTGAGGCAGGCCCGCCAGGCCTACGCCGACTACCTGGCGCTCGCCTCCCAGGCCGAGTACCAACCCGGCGGCAAGTATTACGAGGCCTTCAAGACCCTGCCCGGCGCTCAGACGATGGACCAGATCAACGCCTCCGCTAAAGCGAGCCAGTTCGGCTATTCCTGGTGGTACAAGATGGCCTCCGGGGCTTACTCGAGCCTGCTCGGTCCGTACGGGGCTCTGTTCAGCAAGCTCGGATCCGGCATCCTGCCCGGCTTCGCCAGTGGCGGCACCGTCAAGGCGCGCCGCGGCGGGCGGCTCGTGCTGGCCGGCGAGGGCGGCGAGGACGAGGACTTCGTGCCGGCCAGCCAGCGGGTCGCCTACGCCAGCCGGATCCTCGGCTCCGGCGCGCGCACGGTGCAGAACTTCACCATCAACATCGCCTCCCTGCAGGGCACCGACGAGCGCGCCGCGCGCCAGCTCTGCGAGATGGTCGAGCGCCGCCTGTCCAGGCGGCTGAGGTTCGCCCATGCCTGAGTTCACGGTCGTCAAATGGGGCGGCATCTCGTTCCTGGGCTCGCATGTGAACGGGCTCGGCATCGTCGGCGACATCCGCATCACGCCGCTGCGCCGGACGATCGAGGTGGCCGCCAACGCACTCTCGGCGGTCCCCGTCGAGGTGACCGACTACTACTCCGACTTCGGCACGATCGCCTTCCGGGCGCGCATCAGCGGCAAGGCCTCGATCGGTGAGACCGCGCCGGAGTGCATGCGCCGCCTCTGGAAGCTGCTCGTGATCGAGGCGCGGCGGCCGACCAACACGCTGCAGGTCAACCTGCATGGGGTGGCGGAGCCGCTCACCTACAGCCTGGTCAAGACGACCGATGAGTTCGAGCGCGTGATCGGCAAGCGCACGCAGAGCCGCTCCGTGATCGAGCTCGACGTGAGCCTGCGCTACGTGGCCTCGTCGTGAAAGGAGACTGACATGCCACTCGACCCCGCCGAGGCTGCCAAGATCGCTGCCGCTGCGATCGGCGGCAGCGCCTACCAGGGGCCCAGCTCATGGTACCTCGAGCTGACCTCCGACGTGCCCGATGCCGGTACGCCCGGCACGCCGGTCGACTACACCGGCTACGAGGGCCCGGTCGAGGTCGCCGCCGCGGACTGGGAGGCCGACGGCGCCGGCAAACTGACGAGCAAGATTGCGATCGACTTCGGCGAGCCGACCGACGGCTCCGACACGGCGGTCGCGGTCGAGGCCTGGGATGACATCGGCAAAAGCAACCGTATCTGGTACGAGGAGCTCGACGCCCCACTCGACATCGACGACGGTCTCGACGCGGTCGAATTCCCGATCGGCGGTCTGTCGGTCACCTTCGGATCCTCGAGCGTCTGAGGCAGCTCCGTGCCGCTCAGCTGCACAGTCCGCGCTCCGCTCTCGGTCACCGCCGCGCTGTACGGCGGGATGACCGCCTCGCGGCTGGCCTGCGATGTACAGGCCGGTTTCGACGTCGAGGCAGTGCTACTCGGCGAGACGTTCTACGCCGGCATGAGCTGCCATGCGGTCTTCCGCATGGCGAGCTCGCGGCCGCGGCTCTATGGCGAACACGTCACTCTATCCGAGCCCTACCTCGGTGATGAGGACTGGACGCCGCTCGTGCCGGACCTCTCCGACCTGCGCGGCCTCTCGATCAAGCTGGCCGGCGCCGAGCTGCAGCGGGCCCGGATCCACTCACTCGAGATCGACCTCACCGACCGCGGCGGCCCGGAGACGGCCATCATGACGATCTACCACGACTCGCGCTCGCTGCCGATCGAGATGCTCCGCAACCTGACCTGTACCTACAAGGGCCAGCGGATCTTCAAGGGCCGCCTCGAGGGCCGCACGCGTGACCTCGACAAGGTCATGTCGACCACGCTGACATTCAAGGGCACGCTGCGCAAGCTGCAGGACCACGCCGCCTTCCGTACCTGTTACGTCGACTCCGACCTCGAGCACTGGCGTTTGGACCAGGCCGGAGACACGTTGGGAGGACAGTCTTCAGCCGACGGCGGTTATGACATCAGACGTGATGCAGCCGGCATCCATCTTTCCACGCAGTGGGGGGGGATGTACTTCAGCAACGTGGGGTTTGAGACAATCGATGATGACTATTTCCCAATGCCGCACGGCAGGCCGGGATCGCCCGGTCGCATCTACTGGGAGCTCTATGACGGCATCCCTGAGGAAGACCCGCATTACATCCGCCTCATCGAATTTGAGGTGCTGACCGGAGGCTGGGCGGCCTGCTGGTGGAGCTATCACCAGGTCAGCGTCTACGGACGTCACACCCTCAATGGGGCCAACATTGTCTGTCCCTGGCGTTTCCCCGTGCGCCGCTACGGCCCCGATGTCCAGGGCGTCGATCCACAGAGCTGGCCGATGTGGCATAAGTGGCCGCGACGCTCGCTCTACTTTTCGCCCGATCAGCGCATCCGCTGCATCGTGCTGCGCATCGAGGCGATAGTCACCTACGAGGAGCCGGATCTGTGGGGTCCAGATGAGTCCATCCGGCGCTTTCGTGACCAGGCCGGCCAGGAGGACCCGCCACCGCACGGAGTGATCGTGAAGAGCGCGCGCGTCTTCGGCCAGAAGCCGAAGCGCTACCGCGACGGCCGCGCCGTGATCCTGGTCAGCGACGCGATCAAGGACATCCTCGCCGGGCGCGGTTTCAAGACGACCGGGCTGAACACCGGCCGCGCCAAGACGCTGGCCGCCGACCAGCTCTACTGGAACGAGCTGCCCAAGGATCGCCGTGAAGCGCTCGACGAGGCCAACGCGATGCTCGGCTTCGACTATTTCGCCTGGTCGGACGACACGGTTACCTTCCAGGCGCCGGGAGCTGGGCCGCTCAAGAAGATCGACATCACCGATCCGCGCGTCACGCTGGGCCTCTCGGACGACATCGACCAGACCTACTCAGGCGTGCGGGTGCAGTACACTAACCGGCTCGGCAGGGTGCGCGAGGTGATCGTCAAGCGCCGCTCGGCCGCGCTCGGCAAGCTGCTGCGGGCGACCACCATCTCGGCACCGGACTCGATCAAGACGGCGCGCAGCGCGCGGCAGGTCGGGCAGCGCTGGCTCAAGGACCATTCGGACACGACCCACTCCGACCGCGTCGTGCTGCGCGGCATCGTGCCCGGCTTCGGTGACTGCCTGCTGGCCCGGCCCGGCTGGCGGGTCACTCTGGTCGGCGCACGTGGCGCCGCCAAGAAGCTCAAGGTGACCGGCGTACGGCTGCGGCCGCTGGAGTGGGAGGCCGAACTCTCCTTCGACATCGAGCCCTGGAAGTTCGAGCGCTGGCTGGCCGCCAACGCGGCCAAGGCCTACACGGTAAGGCGATAAGGGGGTGATCGTGACGGACAGTGTGATCAGCGGACTGACGTTGCAGGCCGAGCAGCAGCTCAGGATGGTGGTCCGTGAGGAGATGGCGAGCGCCATGGACAGGTGGTCCCACGACCGGCCGCCATGCGAGAACGTGACCGAGCTCTCGGAGACGGTCAGCCGCCTCGAGGAGCGCATCCGCGTGCTGATGTGGCTGGCCGGCACTTCGTTCACGATCTCCGCCACAGCCGCGACGACGCTGCTCATCAAGATGCTCACGGGAGGCTGAGATGGCTCTGCCGACGAACCAACAGGTCAAGCGCGCCATGGTCGACTACGCGCGTCGCCAGAGGCCGCCGATCAAGGTCGGTCCGGGACTGAACGCCGGGAGCAACAAGTGGGGTCCGGCCGCCAGGACCCTGGCCTGGCGCATCACGCGGCGCGTCAAAGACGTCAAGACGACGACCCGCAAGACGCCGGAGCTCTGCCGGCTGGTGGGGTTCAAGGTCGTCCCCATCATCATCGAGCATGACTGGAAGTGGAATGGGTCACTCGGAAAGCGGGCCGGTAACCCGCCCTTCATCGTGGTCCACAACCAGGCCGGCACCGGACCGCCTGAAGCGATTCACGCTTATCACAAGAGCCTCGGTTGGCTCGGCATCGCCTACCACTACGTGGTCCGCCTCGACGGCAGCGTGCACCGCGGGCGTCCTGAGTGGGCGATGGGCGGTCACACGGCCCACTACGGCAACACCATCGGCGTGATGTTCGAGGGCAACTACGACCTCCGCAGGACGATGCCGCGGCCGCAGAGGGAGGCCGGACTGGCGCTCATCGCCGACCTGAAGCGGCGTTACAAGGTGCCGGTCAGGGGTCACAGGGAGATGCCGCTCAACTACACCTCCTGCCCCGGCAAGCACTTTCCGCTGGCGGCGATGAAGGGGGTGTGAGATGACTTACTGCATAGCCCACGACGGCACGCTCTACATCGAGACGCCGTTCGGCGAAGCGTTCTATGCGCGCATCACGCGGCCGAGCTGGGTGCGCGCCGGACTCATGGAGGCGCCGCGGCGGCCGGCGAGCCTCGAATACTCTCAGGTCGGCCGGCCTCCGGTGAGCTGAGATGGCGCACATCTGCTGCGGCTACATCCAGAACGGCGGCTATCTGCGCTCGACCAACGCCTCCTATGCGGCCACAAGGTCCGGCAGCTCTCTGACCTTGAACACGGCGGCAACGCGCATCGGGCAAGCGGTGGCTAGTGGGAACTATTACGCCTACGAATACTTCTGCTCTATCGACACCAGTGAGATGCCGGAAGAGGCAATCGTCCGCAGCGTGCGGCTCTTCCTCTACGGCAGCGCAGACTCGTCGGACGATGATTTCACCGGCGAAGCGCGCGCTTACGACTGGGGGGAATCGGTAACGACCGATGACTGGGTTCCCGGCGCGAACCTCGGCGACTGCGCGCTCATCGCCTCGTGGTCGTCCGCCAGCTACTCCGCTGCCTACAACCCCTTCGACGGAGACGGTGCGAGCATCAACGCCGGTGGGGTCACGAAGATGGTCCTCGCCAGCGCCAAGCTCGACGTCGAGCGCATGTCCGACAAGCAGCTCCGCGCCGGGCAGGCCCTGCATCGCTACCTGCACCGCAAGTACGGCTGCCCGGATCGGGGGCACCGCGACATGCCCGGCAATTCGACCGGGTGCCCGGGGCGGTACTTCCCGTTGGCCGAGATCACCAAGGTGAAGTGACGTGCAGCCCGGCGTGACACCCGGCGCGATCTTGGAACTCCACGCCGCCCGTGCGGACGGTGGCCTACGTCCCGGCAGGAACGGGCGCCTCCAGTGGACGGACCTCTCCGGCAACGGCAATCACGGCACGCTTTCCGGATTCGCCTGGACTGAGGCGAGCGGGTGGAGTGCGGACCGGCTGACGTTCGACGGAGTGGACGACTACGTGGCTCTTCCTGCTCTACACGCCAGCGAATCGGCCGAAGGGTTCACGTTCGAGTCGTGGGTCGACGTTCCGGCAATCATCGTAGCGTCGGAAGACTGGGCGACGCTGATTGACGAGAGTTCGGCTGTGGCGACAACTCCGGCGATTCGGACGCACCTAAACCGCACGGGCGGATACGCGCGATTCTCCGTGCACAACGGTATTGCGTGGCGGACCGCCGCCGGGGCCGCCGACCTTCGCGGCGGCACGCATCATATCGTTGGCGCGCTGGGGACAGACCAAATCGCCCGGCTCTATGTCGATGGCAGCCTCGTCGCCACTATCACGGTCACCGGTGGCTCGCTCGCAACGGGCTATTCAACCGTAGGGGCGTCGCGCTATTTCGGCTACGCGACGAACGGTTATCACTTCAACAACGTGTCGCACCGCGCCGCTCGCATCTACCCCTTCGCCCTCACGCCGGAGCAGGTGGCCGCGCAGTACGCCGCCGGACCGGCCAGCAACACCGTCGATGGTGCCGTGCTCGATCTCCGCGCCGCGCTCGCGACCGGCGACGGGCCGAACGACAACGCGGTCGCCGGGACGACGGAGTGGCACGACACGAGCGGGAACGGGAATCACCTCACTCTTGTGAATTTTGACTACACGCCGACGAACGGCTGGACGAACGGTTATCACTTCAACAACGTGTCGCACCGCGCCGCTCGCATCTACCTGGCGGCCGTGGCCGAGCACACGACCGCGAAAGCCATCGAGGCCCCGCACGTGCATGCCACGGTCAGCGATCATCTCGCCGCCGCGCGGCGCATCGGCATCCTGCTCGACGTGGTCGCGATGGGCGGCGCCGCCGGCGACGTGCTCGACGTGTACGTCGACGTGCTCGGCCCCGACGGCACGACCT
>JAGVUW010000115.1 GCA_019136035.1 Verrucomicrobiota bacterium
TGCGCCACCTGGTCGACGACGTCAAGCTGTGCTTCCCGCTGATGGCCCTCTGCCACGAAGGCCGCTACCTCGGCGTGACCTGGGACCGCGCCGAGCATCCGGCGGCGGTCTTCGACTCGCCGGACCGCATCTTCCGCTCCGGGGCGCACCTGATGGCCCTGTGGCACCCGGGCGTCGGGCCTTGCCGCGAGGAGGCCATGCTCTCGCCGATTGACAGCGTCACCGTGGCGGCCGGCGTGCCGCTGGAGTTCACCTTCACCCTCCTGGGCGGCACCGGCAAGACGGTGGTCCCGGCGGTGCAGCACTGGGTGCGCCTGCGGCCGCTGCCGGCGCCGCCGGAGTTCCCGGGCGGCCTGGAAGCGGCGCGGCACCTCCTGGCGCGGGGCTGGGTGGACTCGGCGGCCTACCACGACGGGCTCTGGCGCCATGCCGTCTGGGGCGAGAACTTCCCGCCGCAGCGCGCCGCCGACGCGGCCGCCTTCATGCAGTGGCTGGCCGGCCGGAGCGGCGATGCGGCCCTCGACGCCCGCCTCGCGATGGCGGTCGAGGCTGGCCTCCGAGAGGCCGGCGGGCGCTGGCGGCCGACCGTTTCGCATGTGCCCCTGACGCCCCTGCCGGCGCTGGTCTTCGGCGATGTCCAGGCCAGCCTCGAGAGACGCCTGGGTGAAGCCCGCGAGCGCCTGCGCGCCCTGCCCGCCGACGGCGTCGTGCGCTACGAACGCCGCGAGGACGGCCCCGACTACGCCAGCACCCACTCCGCCAACCACGCCAACGGCCTCGCCGCGGCGGCCCTCGTCGGCCTGGCCGAGGTCGCCTGCTGGAGCGGCGATGCGACGTTCGGGCGCGAGGTCATCGCCTTCGTGGACCGCCAGACCGAGCTCTACGCTGGCGGCGTGCCGCGCGGGGCGCAGACCTGGGAGGTGCCCCTGCATACGCCCGACATCCTGGCCTCCGCGCACCTGGCACGGCTCTACACCCTCGCCTACGCCCTCTCGGGTGAGGCACGCCATCTGGAGCAGGCGCGCTACTGGGCCTGGACCGGGGTGCCGTTCGTCTACCTCGACCCGCCCGTGGAGGCCCCGGTGGGCCTCTACACAACCATCGCCGTCCTCGGCGCCACCCACTGGCACGCGCCCTTCTGGGTCGGCCTGCCGGTGCAGTGGTGCGGCCTGGTCTACCGCTCGGCACTCCTCGACCTGGCACGCCTCGACGGCGAACATGCCGCGACCTGGGAGCGCCTGGCCGCCGGCATCACCCGCGCCGGCCTGCAGATGACCTTCCCCCTCGACGACGCCGAGCGACGCGGCCTCCTGCCGGACTTCTTCCACCTGCGCGCCCAGCGCCCGGACGGCCCCGCCATCAACCCGGGGACCCTCCAGGCCGGCCTGCCGGAAGCCTACGGCCAGGCGCCGCTGCTCGACCTCCGTGTGGTCGGGCCGCGGCGCTGGCGGGTCCTGGCGCCAGGACGCCTCACGCCGCTGGAGGCCATGCCGCCGGGCGGCGTACGGCTGCGGGTGGAACCCTGGCCGACGGCGCCCTGCGATGTCCACCTGGCAGGTGTCCAGGAGGCGCCCAGCGCCGTCACCTGGACCGGCGCCGAGCCGGCGACGCACCGCCACCACCCCGCCCTCGGCTGCCTGACCGTGCGCCTCCGCGGCCCCGGCGAGCTGACCGTGATGGAGTAGGCCGTCGGCGGCACTACTCGAACCACTCGTCGCCGATGACCTTGCCGATCAGGAAGTGCTTCCGGTCGGGGATCCACAGGACGGTCCGGCCGTCGACCACGGTCAGGCTGGTGTAGAACGCGTTGCCGCTCGGGCGCGACGGGAATGGCTTTGGCTCGGCGAAGCGTATGGGCTGCTCGCCGGCGGGGTCGAAACGTCCGGCGATGAGGAACAGCGGCCCGCGCGGGTGGTAGGGATTCACCTCGTCGCGCTCCTGATTCGAGATGAAGGCGAAGTACTCCCCGCTGCTGGCCTCGGGGCCGCGCCGGTCGTAGATCGGGCACGGCGCACGCGGATGGCGGTAGGCGCGGCCCTGGGCGTCCGTGAGGGGCTTCGGCTCGTCCCAGGTGCGGCCCTTGTCGCGGCTCTGGGACCAGTACGGCGACCCGGCGCTGGTCCGCATCAGGGCGAAGAGGCGGCCGTCGGGGAGGTTGACGATGCTGGCCTCCTCAGCGCAGAGGCCCCAGCGGGGGTCGACGACGGCCATCTCCCCCTCGTTGGCGGCCAGCATCACCACCCGGATATCCTCGACAGCGGGGTCGTCGTCGATGTTGTCGTACTGGATGAACTCGACGGTCGTGCCGGGCAGCGCCGACTGGGCGCGCCGGCCCGGGGTGGCGGGTGCCGCCGCGGTCGCAGCGCCATCGGCCGGCCGGCCATGCCGGGAGAGCCCGACCACGTATTTGCCGTCCTGGCCGAGGCGCAGGGGGCGCTGCCAGATGCACCAGCTCGGCGGGCGGTCGAGGGGATCGCGGTTGACGCGCGGCAGGGCCACCACCCGCGGCTGAGACCAGGTCTCGCCGTTGTCATCCGAGTACTTCCCCATCATGACGCCGTGGTGCAGGCGGTCGTTGGTGATGCGCTGGTTCCAGAGCACGTAGAGTCGCCCGGAGCGCGACACCATCGGCTGCTGCCAACTGGCGATCGGCTGCGGGTTGACGTGGTTCGGCGAGCCGGCCAGAATGGTCGGTGCCGTCCAGGTGCGGCCGCGGTCGAGGCTCTTCGAGAAGCAGATGTGCTGGTCGACATCGCCCTCGCCGGTGGCCTGGGTCCAGGCGGCGAAGAGGGTGCCGTCGGGCTTGTCGAACACCTGGAAGTGGTCGTTGTAGCGGTCGCCGACGACCTCACGGCGCTGACGCGGGATGTAGACGATGTAGTCGGGCTGCATGAAGAGGAGGTTCTCGAGAACATAGCGGTGCGTCTCCGCCTCCTGGGCGTGATAGCGGAGGACGTCCTTGAACGGCGACTCCTCGATCTGCCCGGCGACGACCACGGTCCAGCGCTGAAAGGTGAGGACCTCGCCCGGGCTGACCGCCTTCTGGTACAGACAGACGCGGTCCGCCGGCGAGGCCCCGAAGAGCTGGTAGCGTCGGCCGCCCGGGGCCTCCTCGAAGCCCTGCTCCAGGAGGGCCTTCGACTGGCCGTGCGAGGCGCCCGTCTCGGGGGCCGCCGTCAGGGCACGCAGAACCCCGCCGCGATGCACCGCCACCCGGAAGGTCGCCTCCAGGTCGCCCTTGACGAAGCGCAGGCCGTCGACCTCGGCGGGGAATTCCGCGAAGACATACCCGCGGTTGGTGAAGATCGCCGCGCCGACGCGGACCTCGCCGACGCCGAGGGGGTCGTTGAGGCGGATCCAGGCCGCCTCCGACGGGGCCGCCACGGCGGCGGGCGCCAGGGGAAGACCGCAGAGGATGGTCACGACGTGCGTCATGCTCACAGGATGCATCTTCATGGGAGATCGGCCTCCACGGCGGCACTGCGCCGCCGCGTCAAGATAGCCCGCCGAGGCGCGCGCGGCGCGTCCGGCGCGACGGGGGGCATCGCCGGCGACGTCAGGACGGCCGCGCGGCGTCGTCCGGGAAGGCCCAGCGGCGCGGCTGGTGGCGGTGGCCGATGGCGGCGGCCGGCCGCCCGCCGCGCAGGGGCTCGAAGAGGGCCTCGGCGCCGTCCTGCTTCACCTGGTAGACGAAGGCCATCAGCTCGCCGAGACGGCCCTTGGGAAAGCCCTCGCGGCGCAGCCAGGCGAGGTACTCGTACGGCAGGTCGATCAGGAGCAGGCCATGCGGCGGGCGCTGCTGCGGCCCGAACTTGCCGAAGGGCATCCGCGCCGCGGCCAGCTCCGACAGGATGGCGGCCAGGGCGGCGGCGCCCGGGCCACTGAGGGGCGCGTCAGTCATGAGGCGTCTCCCTTGCGTCGGCGATGCACGGCAGGCCCCCGCCCGCGCGGTGGCTGGAACGCCACGAACGACCGCGCGCCGCGCCGGCTGGATCGCGAGTGTCCGCAGACGCGAACGCGTCCACGAGGCGCCACCGCGTTCGCCCTGCCATACTCGGCGCCCGCGCGCCGGCAGGAACACCACGAACGGCCGCCCGCCACGCCGGCTGGCGCGCGAGTGTCACAGGCGCGAACGCGTCCACGAGGCGCCACCGCGTCGACGGCGCCACGCCGCGATGGGTCATCAAACGAGGCCTACGGCCGGCCCCGGCGCTGACGGCAGAGGGCCTCCAGGGCGGCCTCCTGCGCCTTGGCGTCCAGGGCGATGCGCGGGTTGGCCGCCGAGACGGTCACCGTCGCGGTCGACTCGCGCAGCTCGGTCTCCAGGTCGCGCACCGTGCCATCGAACGACTCCGGGCCGCCGGGTTCGATCTCGCGGACCTCGGTCGGCAGGCCGATGCGGTCCAGCAGCGCGATGAACGGATCCGGGTCGAGTTCCTCGACGTTGACCATCCGGCGCGGCTCCCAGATGCCCTGCGCCACCAGCATCGCAGCGGCGACCGGCGGCACGCCGGCGGTGTAGCTGATGCCCTGCGACTCGATCTCCTCGTAGCAGGCGTGGTGGTCCGAGACCTGGTAGATAAACACCTCGCGCGACTTGCCGTCTTTGACGCCCTTAACGACGTTGCCGATGCAGGTCTTGCCGGTGTAGCCGGGGGCCAGGGTCTTGGGGTCGGGCAGGAGGGCCTTGACCACCTTCAGGGGCACCACTTCCTGCCCGGTGGTCAGGGTCACCGGCAGGTGCGACAGGAAGCCGAGGGTACGCAGGACGGTGAAGACATTGATGTAGTGATTGCCGAAGCCCATCCAGAAGCGGATGCTGTTGGCGTCGATGTTCTTGGAGAGCGAGTGCAGCTCGTCGTGGCCGTTGAGGTACACCGGGCAACGCCCCGCCACCGGGAAGTCGTAGACGCGCTTCACCGAGTGCGTCGGGTACTCCTTCCACTGCCGGTCGATCCAGGTCCAGACCTTGATGAACTCGCGGAAGTTGATCTCGGGATCGAAGTTGGTGGCGAAGTACTTGCCATGGCTGCCGGCATTGACATCGAGGATGTCGATGGTGTCGATGGTATCGAAGTAGTGCTTCGCGGCCAGGGCGCAGTAGGCATTGACGACGCCGGGGTCAAAGCCGACGCCGAGGATGGCCGAGAGGCCCTTGGCCTGGCAGCGGTCCTTGCGCTTCCATTCGTAGTTGGCGTACCAGGGCGGGTTCTCGCAGACCTTGTCGGGATCCTCGTGGATGGCCGTGTCCATGTACACCGCGCCGGCCTCCAGGCAGGCCTCGAGGACCGACATATTCACGAAGGCATTGCCGAGATTGATGACGATCTCGGAGCCGGTCTCGCGGATCAGCCGCGCCGTCGCCGGGATGTCCAGGGCGTCGACCTGACGCGAGTACAGCTTGCCGGACGGGTTCTTAAGGTGCCCAAGGCGGTGGATGCTGGCGATGATCTCGTCGCACTTCGAGACTGTGCGCGAGGCGATGCAGATGTCGCCCAGCACGTCGTTGTGCATCGCCGCCTTGTGCGCCGCGACGTGCGCTACGCCGCCGGCACCGATGATCAGGACGTTCTTCTTCATGCTCATGACTCCTCTGCAGGCGCCGCGACGGCCGCGGCCGGACGCAACGGGCTCACCCTATCCTTAATTAACAAAGCAGGCGCCGGACGGACCGGGCCTCACGACACGCTGCGCTTGAAATCGCGGTAGCCAAACCGCCGAACCGTCTCCAGAGAGCCGTCCAGGCGACGCACCACGATCGACGGCATCGGCACGCCGTTGAACCAGTTCTTCTTGACCATCGTGTAGCCTGCCGCATCGCCGATGCGGACCTCGCAGCCCGGCTGCAGGCGCTCCGACAGGCTGTAGGTCCCGAAGACATCGCCGGCCAGGCAGGACCGCCCGGCCAGCATGACCCGGTGCGGGCCCGGCCCCGGGGCCGTCAGGCGCGCCTCGGTGCGGTAGACCAGGTGGTCGAGCATGTGCGCCTCGATCGAGGCATCGACGATGGCGATGTCGATCTCGTTGTGAACAACATCCAGGACCGTCGTCACCAGCTCGCCGGCACCCGTGATGGCGGCCTCGCCGGGCTCGAGGTAGACCTGCACGCCATGACGTTCGGCAAAGGCCTTCAGGAGGGCGCAGAAGCCGTCCACGGGGTAGCCCTCGCGGGTGAAGAACAGCCCGCCGCCGAGGCTGACCCACTGCAGGCGGTCGAGGACATCGCCGTACACCGCGCTGATATGCTCGAGGTTGCCCCGGAGGTTCTCCAGGTCCTCATTCTCGCAGTTGAAGTGGAACATCACCCCGCTCAGGCGCGGCGCCAGCTCGGCCAGCTCGCGGCGGTCGGTGACTCCCAGCCGCGAGCAGCGCCGGGCCGGGTCGGCCAGGTCGTAGTGCGAGTAGCTCACGCCGGGGTTGACTCGCAGGCCCAGCGGCCGGTCGCCCGCGGCCGCCGCCAGGGCGCGGAACTGCGAGGCGGAGTTGAAGATGATCTTGTCGGCGAACCGCCGCAGCGCCAGCACCTCGCGACGCGTCCAGGCGACGCTGTAGGCGTGTGTCTCACCACCGAATTCCTCGTGGCCGAGGCGGGCTTCGTACAGCGAGCTGCTGGTAGTGCCGTCGAGGTACTCGCGCATCAGCGGGAACACAGACCAGCCGGAGAAGCACTTCAGGGCCAGGACCGACTTGGCACCCGCGGTCTCGCGGACCCGCCGGATGATCTGCAGGTTGCGCAGGAGGCGCTGTTCGTCGAGGAGGTAGTAGGGCGTCGTCATGGTGGCGTGGATCGCGGTCGCGTCGGTCATGGACATCGCTGCTGGCGCCGCCGCAAACCGCGCGGCCCCGGCCCCCGAAAAACACATCGCCGGAATGTACCGCCGCGGGACACCGTGCGCCAACGGCGCCGCCACCGCGACGATCCCGCACGAACGAGACTGGCACACGGCACGGCGCGATAGGTGTCTGGTGATCGGCCGGTGGTCGGGAACGTACAATGAGGTGATCGGGTGGGTGATCGGGGACGTACGCGCGCCAACTCCTTTACCGCAAAGCGTTAGCTGCTGTTGGTCGACCCCAGGAAGCCGCTCGACGGAAGCTGTTCTCCTTTGCGATTGCGCCTACGCGATATCCGCTTGACGGCGTCCGCTTCCCCTGCATGTTGACGGTGTGTCCGCAGTCCGGACGCGAGTCTGCGGACGCAGGAGGCCTGGCGTGCGCCTGCATCGATACGGGATTGAGGACCGCTGCGCGCATGTGACCCGCCGCTGCCACGGGCGATGGATGGGGGCGGAAAGAGGCTCCGTACTATGACCATAGGCTTCACAGCGACATGAAGGATATGGCCTACGTCTAGCCTGACCTATTCACGCGCCGTATGGCGGCTCGTGAACAGGTCACCCTTCGGGCTTCGACGCGCGTCGAAACGTGCGCCGCAGCCGTGCGGCGCACGTGGATTGTGAGCGAAGCATCCATGCTTCGCGAATAATCCAGGCTAGACCTTCACGCTGTTCTGACCAACTCCTGTCGACGGGAGGCCTGCAGTGAGAAGCTCTGTTGCGCGAGCGGTCGTCCTGGTGTCGTGCTGCCTGTATGGTCTGGCCGTGGGAGCGGAGTCGTCGGCAGTTGACGAAGCCCGGCAACATGGCGCACGAGGAAAGGTGACGCTTCGTGTCGTCGACTCCAAGGGCAGCCCCGTCGGGCAGGCGCACCTGAGTCTGGGCTTCTTCCCCACAGACACGTACGCCAAAGTCGATGGTCGCGAGGGGCAGACGGACAACGATGGGCTCTTTGTTGTTGAGGGCAAGACCGTTGCTGACATGACCTACGGGGTCAAGAAGGAGGGGCACTACGGCACCACTGGGAGGTACTGGTTCTACCGCCAAGGCGAGGAGTGTGTTGTCAGCGGTCGCTGGCAGCCATGGAACCCGACGGTTACGGTCGTTCTCAAAGAGTGTCGCAAGCCCGCCCCCATGTACGCCAAGCAAGTGTACATCGCCATCCCGGTGCAGAGCACGCCAATAGGGTTCGACTTGGAGAAGGGCGACTGGGTGGCTCCGCACGGTCAGGGGGTTACGGCCGATCTGGTGATCAGGTACGCAGCCACCTACGACGCCCCTCCGGTGTTCTCAAAGCGGCTTGAGATGGCTTTCAGCAGTGCTCAGGACGGCGTGCAGGCACTGCCCCTGGACCGCACGAGTGAGTTCGTGTCGGCCTATGCCGCACCAGAGAATGGCTATGCCCCAAGGCTCGTACTGGAGCATGAACGGACCCGTGCCGAGATCATCCGGAACCAGGACATCGGGGACGACCGGTACCTGGTCTTCAGAGTCCGTACCGCAACGGACAAGGACGGCACAATCACCGGCACGTGTTACGGGAAGATCTACGGACCGATCAACTACGGACAAATGGGGGAGACGCATCGCCTGATGTTCAGCTACTACTTCAATCCGACGGTAAACGACCCGAACCTGGAGTTCGACCCATCCCGGAACCTCTTTGGACAGACGGACAGGCAACGCGTCTACAGGCCATGACGGGCTGTTTTCAATATGGGGACGTGCCAGCGCGAGTGTCCACGGACGCATACGCGTCCACGAACCGCAAAGGCATCGACAGCACAACGACGCGGAGTTCCATACGAGGGTGGCCAGGTGAGCGCGGACGCGATCTTCGATCGGCCCTGGGATCGCCCGGTCGAAACGCAACGGCGAGCCGACTATCGTAGAGACGTGCGTTCGGGAAGGGCCAGGCGGCACGGGGGCACGGCATAGGCCCCCTGGCGCGGCGCCCGCGATGGACAGACACACCGCTGGCGTTCCTCACGGCGGCCGTGGACCGGCCGTGGGGCTGAACGCTGTGGGCATTTCTGGAGTGCCTTCATAGGCGTCGGCACGAGCGCCGGCGGTGCGGGAGGGCGAGACATGCAGACGATACGCTGGGCGGCGCTGGCGCTGGCGGGCTTCCTGGCGAGTGCCGGGGCCGCGGTGACGGTCGAGGTGACGTCACAGCCGCCGTTGCC